>JBOHKD010000069.1:0-6626 GCA_050728895.1 Aestuariivirga sp. | reverse complement strand
GAGGCGGCGCACCGTGCCGTAAACCTCCACCGGCCTGCCATCCCGGCCGCTAAACCACTTGCCTTGGTCCTCGATCCAGATGCCTTTCGGGCCCATGCGGCCATCGGGCCGGAATAAATATTCGATGCGGAAAGAAATGCCGCTGCCGCCCTCGGTGAGCGTGCTGCGCGTTACCGTGTCGTAGCGGCTGGTGGAATTGTCAGGATCGAGGAAGGCGGCGAAGTTCCGGCCCGAGCCCAACCGGGCGGGATCGCAACCCAGGACTTCCACGGCATTGGCCGACCAGACGATTTGGTCGGTCTCGATATTCCAATGATAGGCAGCCTGGCTCGCGGCTTCCATGGCGCGCTGGATGTGCTCCTGGCCGGTTGCCCCGATACCCGGCACGGCGGGCCGCGCCGGTTGCAATGTCGCCGCCAGGTTCATGTCGAATGTGAACGGTGCCGACCCTTGCTCGCTCACGAGGCCTCCCCGCAGCTCAATTGCCGCGCCTTGCAGAAATCACGAAGTCTCGATTGCTAACCCGACAAGGTTAAGGAAATCGAAAATTGTTCCTTAACGGCTCCTCAATAGCCGGGCGCCCGCCCGTCCTTGCGGGGGCCGGAGCCTCCCTCCGCCATGCCAAGGCCGCGAACGATGCCGATGGCCTGGCCACCGTCCAAGCGCTCCGCAACCGATGCCGCAACTTCATGAAAAACGAGGAGGTCGAAAAACCGGCCAATAGTGTCGGCGCAGAAAGTTATTTGCATAAACCCCTCTCTATGGTACGCGCCGGTATTTCCAGGGGAGCCCCGTCGATGACTGTGAAGAGTGATATTGAAATTGCGCGTGAAGCGAAGATGAAACCCATCATGGAGGTGGGCAAGCGCCTGGGCATCCCCGAGAAGGATCTGATCCCCTACGGCCACACCAAGGCCAAGGTAAGTCTTGAATACATCGATACGCTTGCAAAAAAGAAAGACGGCAAGCTGATCCTTGTCACCGCCATCAATCCGACGCCCGCCGGCGAAGGCAAGACCACGACCACCGTTGGGCTCGGCGACGGGCTCAATCGCATCGGCAAAAAGGCGATGATCGCGCTCCGCGAACCCTCGCTGGGTCCATGCTTCGGCATGAAAGGGGGTGCGGCCGGTGGCGGCTATGCCCAGATCGTGCCGATGGAAGATATCAACCTGCACTTCACCGGCGATTTCCACGCCATTACCTCCGCGCACAATCTGCTCTCCGCGATGATCGACAATCATATTTACTGGGGCAACGAACTGGGCATCGATACCCGCCGCGTGGCGTGGCGCCGGGTCATGGACATGAACGACCGGGCATTGCGCGAGATCCTGTGTTCGCTTGGCGGCGTGGCCAATGGTTACCCGCGCGAGGCCGGTTTTGACATCACGGTGGCTTCGGAGATCATGGCGATCCTGTGCCTGTCGACGTCGATTGCCGACCTTGAGCGCCGCATGGGCCAGATCGTCGTAGCGGCCAAGCGCGACAAGGGCCAGGTGCTGGCCAAGGATTTGAAGGCGCCGGGCGCCATGACGGTGCTGTTGAAAGATGCGCTGATGCCAAACCTGGTGCAAACGCTGGAGAACAACCCGGCCTTCGTCCATGGCGGGCCTTTCGCCAACATCGCCCATGGCTGCAATTCGGTGATGGCCACGCGAACGGCCTTGAAGCTTGCCGACTATGTGGTGACCGAGGCGGGCTTTGGCGCCGACCTGGGGGCTGAGAAATTCTTCGACATCAAGTGCCGCAAGGCCGGCCTCCACCCCGCTGCCACCGTGATCGTGGCGACCGTCCGCGCCCTCAAGATGCACGGCGGCGTGGCCAAGGAAGGCCTGAAGACCGAAAATGTCGAGGCCCTCAAGAAGGGCCTCGCCAATCTGGGGCGCCACATCGAGAACATGAAGAAGTTCGGCGTCCCCATTGCGGTCGCCGTCAACCACTTCGTCACCGACACGGCGGCGGAGGTCGAGGCCATCCGCGACTATTGCCGGAGCCATGGTGTGGAAGCGTTCAAATGCACCCACTGGGCCGAGGGCGGTAAGGGCGCGGAGTCGCTTGCCAAACATGTGGCGGAACTTGCCGACAAGTCCGCGGCCCAGTTCAAGCCCATCTACAATGACGACCTCAGCCTGTGGGACAAGGTCCACACCATCGCCCGGGAAATCTATCGGGCCAATGATATCGTCGCCGATAAGTCGGTGCGCGACCAGCTCAAGACCTACGAAGCCCAGGGCTATGGCAAGTTCCCGATCTGCATGGCCAAGACGCAATATTCGTTTTCAACCGACCCCAACCTCAAGGGAGCGCCGGTGAACCATGTGGTGCCGATCCGCGAAGTCCGGCTGTCGGCTGGGGCCGAATTCATCGTGGTGATCTGCGGCGACGTCATGACCATGCCGGGCCTGCCCAAAACCCCCTCCGCCGAAGTGATCGGCCTCGACAACAAGGGACAAATCGCCGGATTGTTCTAGAAACTCCGGGGAGGCCGGACCTGTCGCGCAAGCTGCTTCTCGCCTTCACCGCTTTGGTTGTGATTGCGGCGTTTTTTGCGTGGTGGACGTTAGGTCCTTTTAACGGCCCGTCGCGGCCGCCGCCGCGCGATCAGTGGGAGGCATTGCTCCAAGAGCGGATCAAGCTTGCCCATGGCTATCGGTTCGAAGTGTTTGCGCGCGATCTAGGCCAGCCCCGCCTGATGCAACTGACGGACGGTGGCGATCTCCTTGTCTCCGGCTACCGCGACAGCACCATCCTGCTGGTCAAGGCCGACGGCGATGGCGATGGCCGCAGCGACCGGCAGGGGATTCTGCGCCAGGGCCTCAACTCTCCACACGGTCTGCTGCTTGAAGGAAAAACGCTGCTGGTTGCCGAGGAACACCGCGTCGTCAGTTACGATTTCGACGGCACAAAACTTTCGAACGAGCGGGTTGTTCTTGCCGGTATTCCCGGCGGCGGCGGGCACTCCTCGCGCACGCTGAAACGGGGGCCCGACGGTTTCCTCTATCTTGCCATCGGATCGAGCTGCAATTCCTGCGTCGAAGATCATCCCTGGCGCGCCGCGATTATCCGTTTCAAGGAGGGATCGAGCCCTGAGCTTTTCGCCACGGGACTTCGCAATACCGTGGGCTTCGACTGGCCGCCGGGTACAAGCGCGTTGCTCGGCGTCGACAATGGCCGCGACAATCTCGGCGATGACGTGCCCGACGATGAAGTGAATCTGATCGAGCAAGGCAAGCACTATGGCTGGCCCTTCGTCCATGGCGCGGGCGTGACCGATCCCGGCCTTCAAAAGCCGCAGTCGCTTCAGACCGTCGCGCAATTCCATGGGCTTGGCGCGCATGTGGCGCCGCTTTCGATCGTGTTTCTGAAAAACCAGCCCAATATTGCCTTGGTGGCCGAGCATGGATCGTGGAACCGGACGAAGAAATCTGGATACCGGATCGTCCGGCTCACACTTGACGGAGACAATATCCGCGAGGAGGTTTTTCTCTCCGGTTGCGAGAAGGATGAGGACGTGATCTGCCGTCCCGTCGATATTCTGGAAGCGCCGGACGGCAGCCTGTTTGTGTCCGACGACTATGCGGGCGCCATATATCGCATCGCCAAATTCCCCTGAGTTGCCCGCCAGAACCCGGTTGCTAGTCCTTGTCCGCTGTGATACCTCACGCCCGCGGATGGGGCGGGATCCTGTTCCCCGTGTGCTTTTATGCGCGCGGAATTCCAACAAATTCAAGAGATTGAGCTTCAGGGATCGTGGCAACCACAGATCAGACAGTTTCCGGTGTCGAGGGCCGTTATGCCAACGCCCTGTTCCAGCTCGCCACCGAGCAGAATGCCGTCGATAAGACCGGCGGCGAACTCGCCGCCTTCCAGGCCGCCATCGAAGCCTCGCCTGAGCTGAAACGCCTGGTGCGCTCGCCGGTCTATTCGGCCGCCGATCAGATCGCCACCATCGATGCAATTTGCGCCAAGGCTAAAATCGGCGGCACTACGCTCAACTTTTTGAAGCTGGTGGCCAAGAACCGCAGGCTCGCCGCAATCTCCGCCATCATCGCCACCTATTCGACACTGCTGGCCGGAGCCCGGGGCGAAGTGCGGGCGGAGATCGTTTCCGCCGAAAAACTCTCGGACAAGCATATCAAGAACGTCAAGGCGGCCCTCAAGGCGTCCATCGGACGCGAGGTGCAGCTTACCACACGGGTGGACAGATCGATCCTCGGCGGCCTCATCGTCAAGGTGGGATCGCGCATGCTCGACAACTCGCTCAAGACCAAATTGCAGAACCTCAAGATCGCCATGAAGGGGACCGCCTGATGGATATTCGCGCCGCCGAAATTTCCACAATTCTCAAAAAGCAAATCAAGGATTTCGGCCGCGAAGCCGAAGTCTCCGAGATCGGCCAGGTGCTCTCGGTGGGCGACGGCATCGCCCGCGTCCATGGCCTCGACAATGTCCAGGCCGGCGAAATGGTCGAGTTTCCCGGCGGCATCCGCGGCATGGCGCTGAACCTCGAAACCGACAATGTCGGTATCGTTATTTTCGGCAATGACCGCGACATCAAGGAAGGCGATACGGTAAAACGTACCGGCGCCATTGTCGAAGTTCCCGTCGGCAAGGGATTGCTCGGCCGTGTTGTCGATCCGCTCGGCAACCCGATCGATGGCAAGGGACCGATCAAGGCGAAGGAACGCCGCCGTGTCGATGTGAAGGCGCCGGGCATCATCCCGAGAAAGTCCGTGCACGAACCGATGTCCACGGGCCTCAAGGCCATCGACGCGCTGATCCCCATCGGCCGCGGCCAGCGTGAGCTGGTGATCGGCGACCGTCAGACCGGCAAGACCGCCATCATTCTCGACACCATCCTCAACCAGAAGCCCATTCATGTGGCGGGGCCCGAGAAGGAAAAACTCTACTGCGTCTATGTGGCCTGCGGCCAGAAGCGTTCGACGGTGGCGCAGTTCGTGAAAATCCTCGAGGACAACGGCGCGCTTGAATATTCGATCATCGTCGCCGCCACCGCCTCCGATCCGGCACCGCTACAATATCTCGCACCCTTCGCCGGCTGCACCATGGGGGAATATTTCCGCGACAACGGCATGCACGCGCTGATCGCCTATGACGATCTATCGAAACAGGCCGTGGCCTACCGCCAGATGTCGCTCTTGCTGCGCCGTCCGCCGGGCCGCGAAGCCTATCCGGGTGACGTTTTCTATTTGCACTCGCGCTTGCTCGAACGTGCCGCCAAACTCAACGACAGTCAGGGAGCAGGTTCGCTCACCGCCCTTCCCGTCATCGAAACCCAGGCCAACGACGTTTCCGCTTATATTCCGACCAATGTCATTTCGATCACCGACGGCCAGATCTTCCTTGAAACCGATTTGTTCTATCAGGGCATCCGGCCCGCCGTGAACGTCGGCCTCTCGGTGTCGCGCGTGGGTTCCGCCGCCCAGATCAAGGCGATGAAGCAGGTGGCCGGCAAGATCAAGGGCGAATTGGCGCAATACCGTGAAATGGCGGCTTTCGCCCAGTTTGGTTCCGATCTCGACGCCGCCACCCAGAAAATGCTCAACCGTGGTGCCCGGCTCACCGAACTTTTGAAGCAGCCGCAGTTTTCGCCGCTGAAAACCGAGGAGCAGGTCGTGTCGATCTATGCCGGCGTCAACGGCTATCTCGACGCCCTGCCCGTCAACAAGATTCGCGCCTTCGAGGAGGGCCTCCTGCGCATGATGCGCGACAAGCAGGCCGGTATTCTTGATGCCATCCGCACCGAAAAGCAGATTTCCGATACGGTAGGTGTTCAGCTCAAGGCCGCCGTCGACGCTTACGCCAAGTCCTTCGCCTAAGCAGGGCTCCGATGCCTAGTCTCAAAGACCTACGAAACCGCATCGCCTCGGTGAAGGCGACCCGCAAGATCACCAAGGCCATGCAAATGGTGGCCGCGGCGAAATTGCGCCGGGCGCAAGAAGCAGCCGTAGCCGCCCGCCCCTATTCCGAGCGCATGGCGGCGGTCTTGTCCAATCTCGCGTCCTCGATGCAAGGCAGGGATGGAGCACCCGCACTTCTTTCCGGCACCGGCAAGGACCAGACCCATCTGCTCGTCGTCGCCACCGCCGAGCGCGGCCTGTGCGGCGGCTTCAACTCGTCGATCGCCAAGCTCGCCCGTGAACATGCCGACCGGCTCATCTCCCAGGGCAAGACGGTGAAAATTCTCACCGTCGGCAAGAAGGGCAATGATGCGCTAAAGCGGCTTTACGGCAGATACATTATCGATGCGGTGGATTTTCGCGGCGTGAAGGCCCTTGGCTTCAACCACGCGCAAGTCGTGGCGGGCAAGACTCTCAAGCTGTTCGATGAAGGCCAGTTCGATGTGGCGACACTTTTTTTCGCCGAATTCAAAACGGTGATGTCGCAGAAACCTACGGCACTCCGTCTCATTCCGGCATCGGTCGCCCAAGGCACCGCGCCCGATTTGGGCGGCGCCATCTACGATGCCGAGCCCGACGAGAGCGAAATCCTCGCCGATCTTCTGCCGCGCAACATCGCCATACAAATGTTTCGCGGGCTGCTTGAGAACGCGGCTTCTGAACAGGGCGCCCGCATGAGCGCCATGGACAGTGCCACCCGCA
>JBOHKD010000068.1:0-6729 GCA_050728895.1 Aestuariivirga sp. | reverse complement strand
ATCCTGGCCGTCGGCTTGGGCTTCGGGTGCTTCGGCTTCTTCCGCGGCGGGCCGCGGTTCCTGGTCGTCGATTTGCGGTGCGCGGGCTTGAACACGTGCCATTAAGTCGGTCCTTGATCTTGGGGCGAATCAACTCGCCATATCAGCTATGTGATTCGGGCTCAAACTAGGCGGGGCGGTCTTAACTGCCGCTTAACCGTGTTCAAAGCGCCGATTCGGCTCAATAGATGCCGTTGGCTGGCCTGCCCGATGCCGCGCCGAAACCTTCGATCTGGGCTTCGGAACCAGCAACGGACGACAGTTGTTCGCGCACCGCGTTGAGCGCGTTAAGATTTTCCTCCGTCGGGCCGGCGGCAAATGTAGCTTCCGCCGCCTTCAACTCCCGCTCAAGAGTGACTGCTTTCCGGTGCAAGGCAATCATCTGACGAAGTCCCGTGCGGGCGTCGTCCGGCGCTGCTCCGCTCTCAAGAAACCATTCGTTCAGCCGTCTCGCCTGGGTTTCAAGCCGGTCCACAACCGGCCCCAAACCCTTGTGCATCAAGTGGTCCCTAAGTCCCGGTCCGTCAAGGGCCGATCCCAGAGCGGCGCTATCTATGAGATGGGTGCGCAGCAAGTCAAGCTCGCGCGATTGCAACTCAAGTACGGCAAATTCATCCAAAAACCCATGCAAAAGCTCCGGATGGTTGATCATGGAGAGAACGATCATCCGCTCGCGCCGCTCATTGCCTCCCGCCGCCCCCGCCAGCGCCCGCAATTGCGCCGAGGGCGGTGCGGGGGTTTCCCAAGGCTTTTCCGCTGGATAACGGCCAGCAAACGGGCGCCGTTTCGCCGGTGTTTTCTTCCACGCAATACCCTTGCGGTTCTGCCAGAGAGAATTTAATTTTTCAGCAATATCAGATAGATAATGCTTCCGCACACTATCATCGCCAATGTGCAAAACCAGTTCCCGCAGGTTTCGTTCAAACGCGGCCTTGCGTTCGGGCGTCGCCCGGTCATTGCCATCAAGCGCCCGCTGCCAAAGCACATCGCGGAGCGGCTGAGCCGCCTCAATCACCGATTTGACCGCTTCCGGCCCTTCGGATTTCAGGAGATCGTCAGGATCCTGGCCCTCGGGCAGCAGGGCGAACTTCAGCGAGTGGCCAGGTTTGAGCAGCGGCAATGCCAGATCAAGCGCCCGGTATGCCGCCTTGAGACCGGCGCTGTCGCCGTCGAAACACAAGGTTGGTTCGGGTGCTACGCGCCAGAGAAGGGCGAGCTGATCCCCGGTGAGCGCAGTGCCCAGCGGCGCCACGGCATGAGGCAAGCCCGCCCGATGCATGGCGATCACATCCATATAGCCTTCAACCGCGATAATGGCGCCCTTCTCGTGGGCGGGTCCGCGCGCCTTGTCGAGATTGTAGAGCACATTGCCTTTGTGAAAGAGCGGCGTTTCCGGCGAATTGAGATATTTGGCCGGAGCGTCCGGGCTGAGCGCCCGGCCACCGAAAGCGATGACACGCCCGCGCGGATCGCGAATCGGGAACATCACCCGGTCGCGGAAGCGGTCATAGGCCACCGGAATTTCAGGGCCAGCGATCGCCAGCCCTGCCTCCACCATCTGTTCCACGGTAATTTTCCTGGACGCCAGATGATTGCGGAGCGCCGAGCGGTCGTCGGGTCCGTAGCCCAGCCGGAACTCGTTCTGAATCGCCAGCGAAAGCTGCCGGTCCGCCAGATAGCCGCGCGCCTTGGCACCCTTGGCCGCCTGCAATTCCGCCTCGAAGAACGCGGTGGCAATTTCCATGATATCGTAAAGGCTTGCGCGCTGTTCCTCGCGCCTGACATCAGCTTCTGAAAGCTGCGGCATCGGCAGCCCCGCCTCCATGGCAAGCCGCTCCACCGCCTCGGGAAAGCTCATGCCCTCCTTTTCAACGAGGAAAGTGAAAATGTCGCCGGACACCTTGCAGCCAAAACAGTGGTAGCGGCCCTTGCGGTCTTCGACATGGAAGGACGGCGTCTTCTCGCCATGGAACGGACAGCAGGCCCAGAAATCGCCCTTGCCCGGATTGGTCTTGCGCCGGTCCCACGCCACCTTGCGTCCGACTACGGACGAGATCGCCACCCGGCCACGGATATCGTCAAGAAATGAAGGCGGAAACCGCATGGAAGCCTTTTAGCAACAAAAGCCGCGCACGTAAGCAGCTTGCGAGTTGTAAGTGAGCGTGACATCGTGTGCGCCCTGGCAGGGAGTGTACGCGATGAAAAAACTTTACACAGCGGTGGCAACATCGACCGGCGGCCGTGGCAATGGCCATAGCAAGACCGCCGACGGCATGCTCGATCTCAAGATCGGCACGCCGAAGGAATTGGGCGGCAACGCTGACGGCGTCAATCCCGAACAGCTTTTCGCCGTGGGCTATTCAACCTGCTATCTCGGCGCCATCAAATTCGTGGCCGGCAAGGAGAAGAAGCCGGTGGCGATATCTCCGGATTCATCCGTGACGGCCCATGTCACGATGGGTTCGCGCGATGACAAGAAAGGCTTCGGCATTGAAGTAAGGCTCGAAGTGAATCTTCCCGGCGTGAAAAAGTCTCAGGCAACGGCACTGGCCAAGAAGGCTCACATCGTATGCCCCTACTCCTGGGCGATCAAGAAGACGGTCAAGGTGCAGACGAAGATCGTTTGATCAGCGCGGCCTCCGCCTCGGCCATATAACCTCGATCAAGCGGCAGGGTGTCCACCTGCTTGGCAAGTTGAATCTGAAACACCATGTGCTTGCCATAGCGGAAGCTGAATTCGCTGATAACCAGGTAGAATTCCCACATCCGGCAAAATCGCTCATCCAGCAGGGCCGCGATTTTGCCGCGGTTCTTCTGGAACCGCCGCTCCCATTCCAGCAGCGTTGCGGCATAGTGCAGGCGCAGCACCTCAATATCGGTGACCCAGAGCCCCGCGCCTTCGATCGCGGCCAAAGTCTCGGACAACGCTGGAGAATAGCCGCCGGGGAAAATGTATTTGCGGACCCACGGGCCGGTCGATCCGGGACCGCCCTTGCGCCCGATGGAATGCAGAAGTGCAACACCATCCCCGGCCAGGAGGCTCGATACCTTGGCAAAGAACTCGCCATAGTGGCCAACGCCCACATGCTCGAACATCCCGACTGAAACGATGCGGTCGAATGTGCCGGTGACATCGCGGTAGTCTTTCAGTTCGAAACGCACGCGCTCCGCCAGTCCCCGTTCCTGCGCCCGCCGGGCCGCCAGTTTCTGCTGTTCGGCCGAAAGTGTCACACCGGTCACATCGACGTCCGCCACTTCCGCCAGATACATCGCCATGCCGCCCCAGCCCGATCCGATATCGAGAACTTTCTGTCCGGGCTTCAGGGCGAGCTTCGCCGCGATATGGCGCAACTTGTTGCGCTGTGCCGTCTCCAATGAATCGCCGGGCTTCAGAAAATAGGCGCAGGAGTAATTGAGATCGTCATCGAGGAATAATCCGTAAAGCTCGTTCGAAAGATCGTAATGACGTTCCACATTCTTCCGCGATTTGGCCACCGGGTTTCTTTGGTAAAAGCCACGCAGCATTTTATAAGCGCCGCGCACCGCCTTCTGCAGCGGCTGGCTTCTCAGGTTTCCCCGGTTAAGGGCATAAAGCGTCAGCAGATCGCGGAGCGTGCCCTCCTCGACGATCAGCGTTCCGTCCATATAGGCTTCGCCGGTGCGCAGTTCCGGATTGAGGAACAAGGAACGATGCAGGCGGCGATCCGTCAGCCGTATGGTCACGCTTGGGGTGGGCGTTGCCGCGTAAAGATGCTGCTTGCCGTTGGCATCTATAATGCGAAGCGTGCCGGTTTTCACGAACCGCTGCATCGCATAGTTGAGAAGTTTCATTAAGCCAGCAGGCCCTTCACGATGCCGCCCGCCTTGGCCATGTCCATTTTGCCGGCATATTTCGCTTTCAGTCCGGCCATTACCTTCCCCATGTCCTTGATACCGGCCGCACCCACCTCCTTGATCACCGCAGTGACGGCTGCCTTGGCCTCTTCCTCCGAAAGCTGCTTCGGCATATAGGATTGGATGATGGCGATTTCCTCGCGCTCGGCTTGCGCCAGTTCGGCCCGTCCGCCCTGTTCGAAGGCGGTAGCGCTTTCCTGGCGCTGCTTCACCATCTTGGCGAAAAGATCGAGCAGGCCCTGATCCGGCGTCAGCACCGAGTCATGGCCATCGGTACGGCTCAAAATGTCCTTGTCCTTGATGGCGGCGTTCATCAGACGCAGCGTCGAGACGCGGCGCTTGTCGCCGGCTTTCATGGCACCCTTCAGGGCATCGTTGATGGCGGCACGGAGACTCATCGCGCTTAATCCTTCAGAATCGTGGAAAGCCGGGTCCATAGGAGCTTTCGCAGGCTCCCGCAACCTTGACGCCGTCCCGGCTCTCCCGTAATCGGTTCGGTAAATCCCGGAGAGTTTGATGCCGAGTCCCAAAAAGCCCGCCAAGGCCAAAGCACGCCCGCGCGTGATCTTCGGCGATTGGGAAAATCCCCGCACCACCGGCCTCCTGGTGCTGGCCGACGGCACGGTGATCGAAGGTTTCGGCTTCGGTACGGAAGGCGAAGCGGTGGGCGAAGTCTGCTTCAACACCGCCATGACCGGCTATCAGGAAATTCTAACCGATCCCTCCTACGCGGGCCAGATCGTCACCTTCACCTTCCCGCATATCGGCAATACCGGCACTAATGACGATGACATCGAAACCACCAACCTCGCTTCATCCGCAGGAGTAATGGGCTGCATCGTCAAGGCGCCGGTCACCGAACCCGCCAACTATCGCTCGGCTAAGCATTTCGACAAATGGCTGAAAGCCCGCAACATCGTGGGGCTCAGCGGCATCGACACGCGGGCACTCACCGTCAGGATCCGCGAGGGCGGCATGCCGAACGGCGTCATCGCCCACCATGCCAAGGGCAAGTTCGACATCACGAGGCTCAAGAAGATGGTTGCCGGCTGGCCGGGCCTTGTGGGCATGGACCTCGCCAAGGATGTCTCGCTCACCCAGCGCATGAAATGGGACGAGAAACTGTGGGCTTGGAACGGCGGTTACACAAAGGGAGGCGGCGGGGCCTACCGGGTCGTCGCCATCGACTATGGCTTGAAGCGCAATATCCTGCGTTGCCTGACAAGTGCGGGCTGCGAGGTGACGGTGGTTCCGGCGACCGCCAAGGCCGAAGACATTCTTGCCTTGAACCCCGACGGCATATTCCTGTCGAACGGCCCCGGCGATCCCGCCGCCACAGGTGAATATGCGGTGCCCGAAATCCGCAAGCTCGTCGACTCGGGCAAGCCCATCTTCGGCATCTGCCTCGGCCACCAGATGCTGGCGCTGGCGCTTGGCGCCAAGACCCTCAAGATGCATCAGGGCCACCACGGCGCCAATCATCCGGTGAAGGATTTCACCACCGGCAAGGTCGAGATCACTTCCATGAACCACGGCTTCGCCGTGGACCGCGCCAGCCTGCCTAGGAGCGTGACCGAAACTCATGTTTCACTCTTCGATGGATCGAACGCCGGCATCGCCCTTGAAGGCTGCCCGGTATTCTCTGTGCAATACCATCCCGAGGCTTCGCCCGGCCCGCAGGACAGCCACTATCTGTTCAGGCGGTTTGTGGAACTGATGAAGGCTGCGGGAGTTGAAAACGCTGCCGATGAAGTATTGGCGTCTCGTGCCGTCAAAGTGGGATAGGAGAGATCGCGCATGAACGCCGCTATCCTGGGTCATCCCTGGCAATCGTTAGCCGCTCTCGTGGGGCGGGTCATTTTCGCCGGAATCTTTTTGATGGCGGCGTCATTCAAATTCATCGGCATGGGCGACACGGCGGCCTATATCTCCGTAGCCGGATTTCCATTTCCCCTATTTCTTGCATGGGTTGCGGCCCTGTTCGAGACGGCGCTGGTGATTTGCTTTTTGACCGGCGCTTATTTCGCCGAAGCATCGCTCCTCGCCGCAATATACGTCATCTTCCTCGCCTTCGCCTTCCACGGCCCTTCCCACTGGGCGGCAAACCAATCGGAGTTCGGATCCTTCATCGATCACTGGACCTTTTTTGCCGGCCTCCTGTTCGCCGCCGCAAATGGCCCGGGCCGGATTCTATCTTTTCCCCGGACTCTCATTGGAAAATCATCGCGGATATGATTCCGAGCCGCAGCTCTGGCGTCTATGCTTCCACATACTCGGCAATGCTGGTTGGCGCGGGAACGGGCACGCCGTCCTCCATCAGTCCTTCGAGGTGAAAGCGAATAGCCTCGCGGATTTGGTTCTCCACCTCGGGAATGGTTTTACCCGTGGCAATGCACCCCGGCAGGTCGGGGATATAAGACGAGTAGTTGGCGTTGGCCTTTTCGATCACGATTGCATAGCGCATTAACGAGTTTCCTTCAGTCCAGCCTGCATCCGCATTCTCTGTCATTCCGGCGAAAGCCGGAATCCAGACTTGCCATGGACCCCGGCGTTCGCCGGGGTGACGGAAAGGAGATTGTTCTAGGATGCCGTTCAATCGAGAGACATTTCACTTTAGCGATCTAGACGCCTGTCCTTTCATGCCCCGGTGCGGAGAATAAGGCTCCTCTTGCTTTGCTCCTCCCTTTCCGCCATACACCGCCCAACTTTAGTACCCAGCCGGGGGCTGAACGGAAGGTCTGGCGTGGCCCAGACAGGAGATAAGCTCCGTCTTCCCGTGTCTCCGCTCTACGTGAC
>JBOHKD010000067.1:0-6744 GCA_050728895.1 Aestuariivirga sp. | reverse complement strand
TGTTCCACGCCGCCGGTCCCGGCCACGGCAAGGCGGTGATTTCCGCCTGGCTGCTGGCGACGGAGAATGAATTGCGGCGCGGGCTTCTCATCGCATTCCTGAGCGCCGTCTTTCAGGCGGTAACGGCGATTCTGATTGTCAGCATTCTGCTGCGCATCGTCGCCAGCGTGGGAGCCGTGGCCCGCGATGTCGCGGGATTTCTCGAAAGCGCGAGCTATGGCCTCATCGGTCTGATGGGCTTCTATCTTATTTGGACTGCCTTCCGCCCCCATGCCAAGAGACATGAACACGGTCATAAGCATCATCATCACGACGAGACTTGCGAGCATGGCCATTTTCCCGCCGCCAATGAATTGCGCGGGCGCTGGTCGCTCACCAAAGCCTTCTCGCTCGCCTTCGCCGTGGGCTTGCGGCCCTGCACCGGCGCCATTCTGGTTTTGATCTTCGCCAATGCATTGGGCCTTTACTGGGCCGGCATCGTCTCGACGTTTGCCATGGCGGCGGGCACCTTTCTTACGGTCTCGGTGATCGCCGCCATCGCCGTCTATGGCAAAAAACTGGCGATGCGGCTTACATCCAGAGACAGCCGCTGGCTCGACTGGACGGCCTTTGGTCTCAGGCTCGGCGGGGGAGCGGCGATCGCTGGCCTTGGCACGCTTTTGTTTTTGGGATCACTCGGCTCTACCAACGGAATGATGTAGGAGTGAACCTCCTCACCCAGCATCACACAAACCTGACCGCATGGACCGGCGGCAGCGTGTGGCTGATGCAACTCCAGTCGTCGCCCTGGTTCTCGCTTACCCACACGCCACCCGTGGTCGAGCCGAACGCCAATCTTTCGCCGCTTTCGTCAATCGCCAGCGCATGGCGGTAGACCAGATCATAGGAATGTTCCCGCGGCAAGCCCCGGCGCAAGACATCGAAACTCTTTCCGCCGTCGCGGGTGCGCGTCACCACCAGCTTGCCGTCGACGGGAATGCGCTGTTCATCCTTGATGCCGGGCACGAACCACGCCGTGTCGGGATCGCGCGGATGAACCACAACGCCGAAACCGAACGAGGACGGCGGAACATCCTTGACCTGTTGCCAGCTTTCAGAGGCATCGCGCGAGATAAAAATCCCGCAATGATGCTGCACCCACAGGCGGTCGGGGGCACCCTGGCATTGCACCATCATATGCGGGTCCTGGGTGCCGGGATCGTCCGCCGGGCCCTCCGGCATGTGATCGTAATGCATGCCCGACGCCTTGCATTCCCAGCTAGCGCCGCCGTCATGGGTTACCCAGACGCCGCCGCAGGAAACGCCCACGCGCACCGTCTTCGACGAGCGGGGATCGACGCAGATCGAATGAATGCCGGGGAGATCGGCGCCGCCGCCCAGCCATTTGTTGCGCCCCGGATGATCCCAAAGAGGACGGATCAGCTCCCAGCTTGAACCCTTGTCACGCGAACGGAACAAGCCGCCCGGCAACGTGCCGCACCACAAATGGCCGGGCTCGTCGGCTCCGCCGGTTTCCAGCGCCCAGATCAACTGCGTGCTCCAGTTGACGGGCTTTCCCCAGCCATCGAGATCGACAAGGCCCTCGGGCTTTTCCGGATAGGCGGGGCCTGCGCATTCTTCCCATGTGCCACCCGTCGGCTTCCGGTGCAGCTTCACGCCAAAATGCCCATGGTTGAGCGCCGCGTAAGAATTTCCGTCGCGCGGATCATGCAGCGCCAGCGTTACATTGCCGGCGAGAAAATCCACGCGGGCAACCGCCCAGCCCTTGGGCTTGCGGCCAAGGGTGAAAAGACCTTTGCGGGTCGAAACCAGAATTTCATCGGCCATGGGTTACTCCCTTTACCGCTCTCAACCGCCGGAGAGCGCTTGCAATACATAAATTTCACTTGTCCCCGTCACTTGATCGCTCAGGCGTACGCGGTCGCGGAGCGCCTGGCCATCGACCAACACCGTCATGTGTTTGCGAAGTGCCGCCTGATCGTCGAGGACATAGCCACGCACCCGGCCATTCATCGCAAAGACATTGTCCAGAACTTCGCGCACCGTGGTTCCGGCGGCTTCGACGGTGGGACAATCTACGTGCCTTCTCAGGTTGGTGGTGAAGAAAACTTTTGCCATGAGAACAACATGCCACAGGGCGGAATCTTCGGCAATTCGGCTACTATCGCGGGCCATGAAACGCCGCATCTTTATTCTGGCCATGCTGGCTCCCGCCATCGCTTACGCTCATTCCGCCAAGCTAGGCGATATCGCCATCGGACACAGTTGGGCCTTGCCCTCTCAAGATACCGATGGACAGGTATTCTTTCCACTGGTCAACAATGGCAGTACGCCGGATGAGCTTGTGGGAGCAAGTTCGGAAATCTGTGGGCAGATCGAATTGCGCGGGAACAACCGTTACGGCGAACCGCCGCTCCAGTCCTTTCCGCTTGAGCCCGGGAAACCCATACCCATGCGGCCAACCGCGCGCCATCTCCGCCTCATCGGATTGAAACGGCCGCTCAACGCCCGTGACAGTTTTACGATCACGCTTGAATTCCGCAAGGCCGGAAAAATCGGGATCGAAGTGATCGTCGAACCATCGGCCAGCGGCTAGAACGTGATCGCCTGCCGCTGAATCTTCCTGTTTCTCCCTTCCCCTTGCGGACCGTTGTATTATTCGCCCTCTCCCGTGCGGAACGCATGGGAGAGGGTGCCCAAAGGGCGGGTGAGGGCTCTTGGCCGGATGTTTAACTGTTTAATTTTCTTGCGCGGCAGAAAGGCCCTCATCCGGCCTTCGGCCACCTTCTCCCACGCAGCGCGCGGGAGAAGGCGCATTTCGCAATAGTCCCCGCATGGGGGAGGGAGAAAGGTTATTTGGCTCAAAGCTCCCCGACCACGCATTTCCTGGCGAGCGACTTGTATTGCTTTTCGGTGAAGGCAATGGGATTGGCGCCAGCAGTCGGGTCCTTGATCGACATGGCCGCAATCACGTCGAGCCGCTTGGTGTCGATACCGATGTCGGCAAGCTTGTGCGGGATGCCGGTCTCCTTGCGAAGCGCCAGAATCCATTTGAGGAAACCGTCAAAGCCACCCCTGATGCCAAGATAGGCGGCGGCGCGTTCGATATCCTTCTCGATTCTGCGGCGGTTCGCCTTCACCACATAAGGCATAATGATGCCGTTCAAGAGGCCATGGTGGGCGTCATAAAGCCCGCCGAAAGGATGGGAGAGCGCGTGAATGGCGCCAAGCCCGCGCTGGAAGGCGGTCGCTCCCATGGCGGAAGCCACCAGCATATGGCCGCGCGCATCGAGATTTGTGCCCTTCTTCACGGCCTTGGCCAGATTATCCTTCACCAGCCGCATGCCCTCAAGTGCTATGCCCGCCGACAGCGGATGGTAGAAGGGCGTGCAAAAGGCTTCGAGATTATGCGCCAGCGCGTCCATTCCCGTCGCAGCCGTCAGCTTCGGCGGCAGGCCCAATGTCAGTTCGGGATCGAGAATCGCCACCTTCGGCATGATTGCCGGATGGAAGATGATTTTCTTCTCGTGGGTGGATGGATGGGTGATGACACTGGCACGGCCCACCTCGGAGCCCGTGCCCGCCGTGGTCGGCACCGCGATGATGGGTGAAATCCTCGAGGCATCGGCCCTGGTCCACCAGTCGCCGATATCTTCAAGTTCGAACACGGAAAGGTTCTGACTCTGACCCTGCATCAGCGCCACCATCTTGCCGACATCGAGGCCGGATCCCCCGCCGAAGGCGATGACGCCATCGTGGTTGCCGGCCTTGAAGGCTCTAACGCCTACGATGATATTGGCCTCGGATGGATTGGGCCGCACATCCGAGAATACTTCGATGGTAAGGCCTGCATGCTTCACATCGCTCACGATTTTCCGCACCATCGGCATGGAAGCGAGCCCCGGATCGGTGACGAAGAGCGGCCGCTCGATGCCGACAGCCTTGCAGTGACCGGCGAGTTCCCCAATGCGCCCGGCGCCGAATTTGAGCGCGGTTGGATAATTGAAATTTCGGTTTGGAATCGTCATGTCTTGATCCTCAAGTGATAGCTCTTGGGTCTGGTCAGTGCGTCATAGCCCAATGGCGAAAGCGTTACACCTCTCCCTGTATCCTTGACGCCGGTCCAGGCAAGGGCGGGATCGAGATAGTCGCAGCGGTTCATGAACACCGTGCCAGTGGCGATTTCATCGCCGATCTTAGCCGCCGCTTCGGCATCTCCGGTCCAGATGGCGGCGGTGAGGCCATAGGGTGAATCGTTCATCAGTTGGATGGCCTCCGCATCGTCCGAAACCTTCATGATGCCGACGACGGGGCCGAAACTCTCTTCCGTCATGACACTCATCTGATGATTGACGGAGGTCAAGACCTGTGGCGCCATATAGGGCGTACCCGCCTTGTCGCGCGCGAAGGACTTCGGGTCGATATGGGCCTTGGCCCCGCCGCGCAACGCCGATTTGATCTGCCTACGGACGAATTCGGCGGCCTCCGCCTTGATCATGGGGCCGAGCGTCGTCGCTTCTTCCAGCGGCGAACCCAGCAAGTATTTTTTTGTAAGATCGATGAAGCCGCCGGTAAAATCGTCCCACACTTTTTTGTGAACATAGATGCGCTCGATACCGCAGCAGCTTTGCCCCGAATTGAAGAAGGCGCCGTCCACGAGATTTTCGATGGCGTGCGTCATATTGGCGTCGGGCCTGACATAGGCGGGATCCTTGCCGCCAAGCTCAAGCCCGAGATTGATAAAACGCCCCGCCGCCGCCTGCTCCATGGCCTTGCCGCCGGCGACCGAGCCGGTAAAGCACACCATGTCGGCGTGGCCGTCCGAAATGATGTCCGCGGTCTGCTTGTGATTGAGGACCAGATGCTGGAACACAGCCCTGGGCAGCTTGGCATCGGCAAAGGCTTGCCGGAAACGTTCCGCCACCAGCAGAGTCGAAGCTGCATGTTTGAGCACCACGCTATTGCCCGCCATCAACGCCGGGATGATCGAATTGACGGCGGTAAGATAGGGGTAGTTCCACGGTGCGATGGTGAAGACGACGCCAAGGGGTTCGCGCTTGATGTAACGGAGAAAACCTTCCTTAGGGCCGGGATCGATATTCGCCAGCGCTCCTTCCGCGATTGCAATCATGTGCCGGGCGCGTTCCTCGAAACCGCGCAATTCGCCGGCGCCATAGCGAACCGGCCGCCCCATCTGCCAGGCAAGTTCCGGCACGATCTCATCCTTCATGGCGAGCATCACGTCCACCGCCGCAGAGCAATAGGCGGCTCGCTCGGCGAGCGGCAGCCGCTTCCATTTATCCTGGGCCGCATGGGCCGCGGTGAAGGTCGCGGCGATTTCCTTTTTCGAGGCCACCGGACGGCTGGCATAAATACGGCCATCGACCGGGGAGATGCACTTGATTGTCTCGGCCATGATAACCTCAATATTGCTCGAAACCGCGTTTCAGATCGAGATCGACAATGCGCCGGTCATACTCGAATTGCTCCCACTGGGCGGTATGGACATAGTGATCGACGACATCGTCGCCGAAAGCCCCGCGAAGAAAGCTGGATTTGCCGAACCGTTCCGTGGCATCGCGCAAGGTCTTGGGAATTTCACGGAGTTTCTTCGATGTATCATAGGCGTCGCCGGCGAACACCGGCTCGAGTTTCATCTTCTTCTCAATGCCGTCGAGACCCGCCGCCAGAAGTGCGGCAAAGGCCAGATACGGGTTAAGGTCAGCGCCGCCAATGCGGCATTCGACACGGATTGCTTTGCTGCCGGCGCCGCACAGACGGAAGCCCGCCGTGCGGTTGTCGAAACTCCAGATCGACCGCGTCGGCGCGAAGGTACCCGCCATGAAGCGCTTGTAGGAGTTGATATAGGGCGCCAGAAAATAGGTAATCTCGCCGGAATGTTCGAGCTGGCCTGCGAGAAACTGCCGCATCAGTTCCGACATGCCATGTTCGCCGGCCTTGTCGTGAAACAGCGATTGTTTGCCATCGGCACTCCACAGCGATTGATGCACATGGGAGGAATTGCCGGCCATGCCGTAATCCCACTTCGCCATGAAGGTGATCGCCTTGCCGAGGCCGAACGCAATCTCCTTGCAGCCGTTCTTGATGATCGCATGGCGGTCGGCCATTTCGAGAGCTTCGGCATATTTGACGTTGATTTCTTCCTGGCCCGGCCCCCATTCGCCCTTGGAATTTTCGACCGGAATGCCGGCGCCCGTGAGGCCGTTGCGGATTGCCCGCATCACGCCCTCTTCCTTCGTCGTCTGCAGGATATGGTAGTCCTCGATATAGTGACCCGCCGTCTTGAGATGGCGATAGCCCTTGTGATGGGCCGACTCATAACTCTCGTCGAACAGGAAAAATTCCAGTTCCGAAGCCATGAAGGCTTTCATCTTCATCGCCTCGAGGCGCTTGAGTTGTTTTTTCAGGATGGCCCTGGGGCTGTGCGGAACGTCTTCGTGGGTGTGGTGATCGAGAATATCGCAGATCACCAGCGCCGTTCCGGAGAGCCATGGCACCAGCCTGAGCGTCGCCATGTCGGGCTTGATGACGAAATCGCCATAGCCCTTTTCCCAGCTTGTGGCCTTGTAGCCCGGCACCGGCTCCATGGCGATATCGACGCCGAGGAGATAGTTGCAGCCGTGCGTCTCCTCATAACCGCCATCGACGAAGAATTGCGCGTGAAACCGTTTGCCGATGAGGCGTCCCTGCATGTCGACCATGGCGGCCACCACTGTGTCTATG
>JBOHKD010000066.1:0-6848 GCA_050728895.1 Aestuariivirga sp. | reverse complement strand
GTGACACTCAGGGCTTTCACCGTATCGGTAACGATGAAACTGTTCTGGGTGCCTTCGCCCCGTTTCCAGCTTCCCGTTTCGACGAGGCCGCCAAGGCGCAGGCGCTGGCCCGGCACAACATTTTTCTCCACAATTTCACTCGGCGTATAGAAAAACACGATGGCATCGCGCAGCGCATAAAGGATCAGGCCCACGGCAAGGCCGAGTGTCGCCACACCCGCGAGAATGACCGAGATGCGCTTCTGCTTGCGGGTCATGGCACGCCGCTCCAACCCAACTCCTTCGCCAGATCTTCCAGGGCCGGACGCCACGGAGCATCTGCTGGCGTTTCGGTGAGAAAGACCCGAATTGCTGCCAGCGCCTCTTCACGCTTTCCTTCCTGTTTCAGGGCCAAGGCATTGAAATAACGCGCCTTGGGAAGTTTCGGATCAAGTCTCAGGGCTTGCTCGAACGCGCGGGTGGCTTCCGCCGTCACCATGCCCTGGTTGGCAAGGACCACCATCTCGCCATAGTCGGCGATTGTCTCAGGGCTCGCCTTGGTGAGGCGCATGATATTGGCATAGGCGTTGGCCGCGTCGTTCCAGCGTTGCACTTTCCGATAGCCCGCCGCCAGCACCATCCAACCCTGCACGTCGCCGGGCTTTTCCGCCAGGTGGCGCTCCACCTTGGCGATCATGGCATCGAAATCCTGGTCCTTGACGGCATTGTCGAGGCGCGCCTTCAGTGGCACATCGGCGAGCTTCGGGCTTCCGTGCTGGAGATAAAGCGGCAAGGCCACTGCCGGTATCAGCAACACGCCGAGGATCGCCATCAGCGGCGTCCGCGATGGGCTTCGGCGAGTGGAAGGGACGCTATGCAGCAGCCGGCGGGAGATTTCATTCCGCGCGGCACTCGCCTCGGCCCCGCCGATAACGCCCTGCGCCAGATCGCGGTCGAGTTCCTTGAGTTGATCGCGGAACACGGCGCGGTCATAGTCTGGGCGATCCGGCGCGGCCTGCCTTTTCAGCACCGGGATCAGCAGCCAGGCCATCGCAGCCAGCGTCATTGCAATTATAACCAACCAGATCATCATGGGAGTATGGGATATTCCTGCGCCCGCCGGAAACGGTTCGTTTCAGGTCGCATTGTCGCATGGCGGCATTGGGGCGTCGGAAATCCCTTTGTCGCGGGCTCCCGGTTTGTTAGAGAACCCAACCTATGAAATCCCGATATTCCATATTCTCGCTGGCGCGCAATGCGCTCAACTATCACAAGGACTGGGAGCGCGCCTGGCGCTCGCCCGCGCCCAAGGCCGAATATGACGCGGTGATCGTGGGGGCGGGCGGCCATGGGCTTGCCACCGCCTATTATCTCGCCAAGAACCACAGACTGACCAATATCGCGGTCGTGGAGAAAGGCTGGCTCGGTGGCGGCAATACGGGGCGCAACACCACGGTCATCCGGTCCAACTATTTGCAGGACGCCTCGATTGCGATCTATGAGCTGGCCCGTTCGCTTTATGAGGAGCTTTCGCAGGAACTCAACTACAATGTGATGTTCTCCCCCCGGGGGCTTCTCATGCTGTGCCAGACCGAGCATGAGTTCCGCGCCTTGAAGCGCACCGCCCATGCCAACCGCCTCGCCGGGCTCGATTGCCGCATGATCAGCCCAGTGGAAGTCAAACAGCTCGTGCCGATCATCAACGACGATCCTAATTGCCGCTATCCGATCCTGGGCGCCTATTACCAGCCGCGCGGCGGCACGGCCCGTCACGACGCGGTGGCCTGGGGCTATGCACGGGGCGCCGATCAAATGGGCGTCGACATCATCCAGAACTGCGAGGTGACCGGCATTAATCGCGACGGCGGCAAGGTCACGGGGCTTGAAACCACGCGGGGGGCCATCCGGACATCGAAGATCGGCGTCGTCACGGCCGGGCACATATCGACCGTGATGGACATGGCAGGCGTGCGCATGCCTATTGAAAGCCTGTGCCTGCAAGCCCTGGTCTCCGAACCCATCAAGCCCATCATCGATTGCGTAGTCATGGCCAACACGGTTCACGGCTATATGAGCCAATCGGACAAGGGCGAACTGGTGATCGGCGGCGGTGCCGATCCTTACAATAATTATTCGCAGCGCGGTTCCTTCCCCTCGCTTGAGCATACGGTGACGGCCCTGGTCGAAACCTTCCCCGTCATCTCACGGCTCCGGATGCTACGCATGTGGGGCGGCATCGTCGACATGACGGGCGACCGTTCGCCAATCATCGGCAAGACGCCGGTCGATGGATTGTTCGTCAATTGCGGCTGGGGAACGGGTGGCTTCAAATCCATTCCCGGTTCCGGTTTTGTCTTTGCCGACACCATCGCCAATGACAGGCCGCACCCCATCGCCGAACCCTTCGGCTTAAACCGCTTCACCGAGGGCCGCCTGATCGACGAAAGCGTCGCGGCGGCGGTGGCGCATTGATGGGTAGTATCAAAGAAAAATTGCCCTTCTCCCCTCGCGGGAGAAGGTGGCGCGAAGCGCCGGATGAGGGGGCGTTGCCGCCTCTCCGTTGCCCGGCAGGATTCGCCGCACCATCCCCCTCATCCGTCTCGCGCCTGCGGCGCGATCCACCTTCCCCCGCAAGGGGGGAAGGGCGCGGCGAAAGAACCAAACCATGCTGCTGATCCAATGCCCGGTCTGTGGTGCTGAAGGCGATGAAACCGATTTTCACGCCGGCGGACAGGCCCATACGCGCCGGCCCGCCACGGAGAATCCGGCAACCGTCACCAACGAAGAGCAGCGCGACTATCTTTTCATCCGCCATAACCCCATGGGCCTGCATTTCGAACGCTGGCGCTGCGATCGCGGCTGCGGCAAGTGGTTCCACGCGGCGCGCGATACGGTGACGCTGGAGTTCAAGGCCTACTACGGCGTCACCGAACTGCCGCCACGCGAGCTCATGCAGCAGGCCAAAGGTCCGTGGGCGGAGTATTTCGCCAACGCCCTGAAAGCGGGCGGCAAGGCATGAGCAATAAACCCTACCGCCTCAGCCAGGGCGGCAGCCGCATCGACCGGGCCAGGAAGCTCCAGTTTTCCTTCGACGGCAAGCCGATGACGGGATTTGCCGGGGATACGTTTGCCTCCGCCGTTCTCGCCAATGGGCAACGCCTGTTCGGGCGCAGTTTCAAATATCACCGGCCGCGTGGGTTAGTGGGCCTCGGCTCGGAAGAAATGAACGCACTCATCGGCGTGGGCGACGGCATCCGCCATGAGCCCAATCTGCGCGCCACGCAAATTGCGCTTTACGATGGCCTCACCGCCGTCAGCCAAAACCGCTGGCCGTCGCTCGCTTTCGATGTGGGCGCCCTCAACAACAGACTGTCGCGTCTGTTGCCCGGCGGGTTTTACTACAAGACCTTCATGTGGCCGAAGAGCTTCTGGAAGCATGTCTATGAACCGCTGATCCGCCGCACGGCGGGCTTGGGTAAGGCGCCCGAAGGCCGCGATCCCGACACGTATGAACAGATTCACGTCCACTGCGATGTGCTGGTAGTGGGCGCCGGTGTCGCTGGGCTAGCCGCCGCCGAAGCCGCCGCCGCCTCGGGTGCGAAAGTCATTATCGCCGATGAAAATCCGCAGTTCGGCGGCCTCGCCGATATTGCCGGCGGCTCTATCGAGGGCAAGCCGCAGATCGAATGGGTGGCGGAGAAGGCCACGGGCCTCGCGGAAGCGGAGAATGTGCATGTGCTGACGCGCACCACCGCTATCGGGCACTGGCACCACAATCATCTGATGCTGTTTGAACGCGCGGGCGACCACGATCCCGCTCTGCTTGCGGCGGGCGTGCCGCGACACCGCCTGTGGAAGGTTCGCGCGCGTCAGGTGATTTTGGCGACGGGGGCCATTGAGCGGCCTATCGCCTTTGCCAATAACGACCGTCCGGGCATCATGCTGGCATCGGCGGCGCGCGCCATGGTTGAACGCTTTGGGGTGGCGCCCGGACAAAATGGCATCGTCTTCACCAACAATGACGATGCCTATTTGACCGCGCTGGCACTCAGAAACGCCGGCATCGATGTCCGCGTCGTCGATTCCCGTAGCCGTGCCGAAGGTGCCCTTGCCATCCAGGCGCGCGAGGCGGGCATCGATGTGCAGACCGGCTCCGTCATTTCCGCGGTTCACACCACAATGGGTGGTGCCAACATCACCTGCGTGAAAGTCGCCGCCTATCGCAAGGGCCAAGGCCGCGTCATCTCGGAAAAGAAGATCGATTGCGATTTCATCGCCATGTCGGGCGGCTGGAATCCGGCGCTGCATCTGTGGTGCCACAATGGCGGCAAAATCAAATTCGACGAGTCCTTGCAAAGCTTCCGCCCCGACCGCCACGCTGGCGCCATCACCGCCGTGGGTGCCGCGAACGGCACCTTCGGGCTCGGCGATGCTTTGGCCGAAGCCTATGCGGCGGGTGAAAAAACTGCGAACGGCAAGGCCTCGAAACGGAAGCCAGCGAAGGCCGAACAACCTGAACAGAAGCCCCTCGAAGCCCTATGGTTCGCGCCCGCCACGGGCAAATATAATGAAGGCAACAAGCACTTCATCGACTATCAGAACGATGTAACCGTAGCCGATCTCGAACTGGCCCAGCGCGAGGGTTATGAGTCGGTCGAACACACCAAGCGCTACACCACCTTCGGCATGGCGACCGATCAGGGGAAAACATCCAATATCAATGGCTTGGGAGTTTTATCTGAAGCAACAGGTAAAGCCATTCCGGAAATCGGCACCACAACTTTCCGCCCACCCTATACGCCCTTCTCGTTCGGTTCGGTGGCGGGCGTTCTGACCGGCGCGTTGTTCCTCCCCATCCGCCGCACGCCCATCTTTCAGTGGCATCAAAACGCCAAAGCGACGTTCGAGCCCGTGGGCCAATGGCGCCGCGCCTATACCTATACCCGCACGGACGAGGACAAGCATGCCTCGATCACCAGAGAAATCCTCTGCGTACGGAACAAGGTGGGCCTGCTCGATGCCTCGACGCTGGGCAAGATCGAGGTCAAGGGCACCGATGCGGCGGAATTCCTCGACCGCGTGTACACCAACACGTTCTCGACGCTGAAGGTTGGCCGCTGCCGCTACGGCTTGATGATGAACGAGCTTGGTTTTCTTACCGACGACGGTGTCACCGTCCGCCTCGCGCCCGATCATTTTCTGATGCACACGACATCGGGAGGTGCCGACCGCATTGCCGCATGGCTTGAGGAATGGCTGCAAACCGAGTGGACGCACTACAAAGTCTTCGTCACACCGGTCACCGAGCAATGGGCGCAGTTCGCCATCGCCGGCCCCAAGGCGCGCGAAGTGCTGGCCAAGCTCTCACCGGATTTCGATCTTTCCAATGAAGCTCTTCCCCACATGTCATTCCGCGAAGGAAAGCTCGGGCCCTATCCCGTGCGCGTTTACCGGATCAGTTTCTCGGGCGAACTTTCTTACGAAGTCGCCACGCCAGCGAACTTCGGTCAGGGCCTGTGGAACGAGATCGTGGCGGCAGGTGCCGAATTCGGTCTTGAGCCCTATGGCACGGAGGCGCTGCATGTGCTGCGCGCCGAAAAGGGTTATATCGTGGTGGGTGATGAAACCGACGGCACCACAACGCCCGGCGATGTCGGCCTTGATGGTTTGGTCTCGAAGAAGAAGGCCGATTTCCTCGGCAAGCGTTCGCTGGAACAGCCCTACCTAAAGGGACCGGACCGCAAACAACTCGTGGGCCTTTTCACCGAGGATCCAAACGAGGTTCTCCCCGATGGCGCGCATGCGGTGGAAACCGTGAAAGACAAGCCGCCGATGGCAACCATCGGCCATGTGACATCGAGCTATCATTCGCCCACACTTGGTCGCTCCATCGCCATGGCGCTGATCCGGAACGGCCGGGCCCGCATGGGAGAAACACTTTTCTTCCCGCTTGAGAGGAAGACCGTGAACGCGAAGATCGTCGATCCCGTTTTCTACGACAGGCACGGAGCGAAGCAGAATGCCTGAGCTCTATTTTGAAAGCCCGCTGGTGAATGTGGAAAGTCCGCAAGGCCTTGCCACAGGTCTTCGCGAAATTTCTGATCGGGGAATGATCGACCTTCGCGGTCTTACGACGGACCGAAAATTTCTGGCGGCGGCGAAAGATGTTCTGGGCTGCGATCTGCCGAAAAAACCGCGTACCAGTATTTCCTGGGGCGATAGCAAAATCCTCTGGCTCTCCACCGATCAGTGGCTGATCCTTTGCCCCCGCGCGCGGGTTTCAGAACTCGCCGGCGCCTTGCGCCAGGCACTCGGCAACATCCATTCGCTCGCCGTCGATGTCTCGGATATGCGCTGTGTGATCCGCCTGGAGGGCGAAGGTGCAGCTGAGATTTTGATGAAGGGTTGCTCGCTCGATCTGCTCGGCGGCGATTATGTTACGGGCACCGTGCGCCGCATGCGCTTTGCCGAAATCGCGGCACTCCTGCATGCCGTCGACAACGATGTCTTCGACATTTATGTGCTCCGTTCCTATGCCGCCTATGCATGGGAATTTCTGCTGGCGACGGCGCGCGAACCGGCCAAGATCAGGCTGTTCGGCAAACAGGCGGCGCCGGTTTAGAGCGCCGCCTCGATATCGGTCAGGCGGAAGTCCTCGCCCTTGAACAACAACGGCATCAACTCCGTCTTGGCAAGGGCATAAGACATGCAGTCGCCGAAATTCAAACCGGCAGGATGCCGGCCCTTGCCGTATTTAATGAACGCTTGAACCGCGATCATGGCGGCTGCGGCGGTAAATGGAATTAATTGGATCCCCGCCTCGCGAATGAAACCGTCGATAGGCTGGACTGCGCTGGCATCTCTGGGAC
>JBOHKD010000065.1:0-6889 GCA_050728895.1 Aestuariivirga sp. | reverse complement strand
GTCTCGAACCAGCAAATCGCGAGGCCAAGTGCAGCAGCGGAGGTGGTAAGCGCCAGCGCCAGGCTGAGACCTATGGGAGACGCGCCGGCAAAAAGATTGTGCCAGGCTGCAAGCCCGATGCCATTTGGCGCAAGCCGGGGATAAGGCCAGTGCCGGGCGAAGCTCATGGCCGCCAGCAGGATGAGAACGAGGCCATGAATCAGAACCAGCAAGCCTGCGAGAAGTGCTGCCGGCATTCGCGGCACTTTCAGCGCCGATGGACCATCGCTCATAAACCGGCGCAGCTTCGCCCATGCCAACAACAGCAACAGATATGCCGCAACGCCGAGGCTCGCGAGGCTGAATGTCAGGATCATCGCACCGGCGAAACCGCGTGCGTTGTAACTCGTGTCCGCATGGTTGAGATCGGCCCACACGATCACCGCGAGTGGCGCTGGCTGTGTGGGACCGATCACCAGCGCCATATCGACGACAGTGGCGCCATAGACCCAGACGATGACCATGGGCCAGAGAAGACGGGGCAGGATTTGCGGCAGCATGACACGAAGCCAGATGGAGCCTTCGCCATGGCCAAGGCTTGCAGCGCCCCGCCAATGATCCCTCAGCAGCAACGCCCTGTCGCCTGTTGCCAGAATGCTCCACATCATGGCGATAAAAAACGGCGTCTCCTTCAGCACCAGGCAGGCGATGAGGGAAAGCCCAAGTGGGTCCTGCGTGGTCACCCATTGCGGCGGCGCACTTCCGCCGATGAAAAGCCGGGTGAGAAGCCCGCTCGGCATGATGAGAAATCCAAAGCCAATGGCGAAGGCCAGATGCGGAACGGCAAGACTTGCGGCGGCAAAGGCTTGCAGCCTGTGCCACAGATCCGTGCCGTAGAAACCCATGGCGATGACGACCGCGCCGCCGAGCGACAGAATGAGCCCCGCCGTCCCGGTCCACAGCGACAGCGTGAGCGCCTTTGCAAGTTGCGGATGCTGGAGAATGCCGCTCCAGGCGGAGGGCTCGAAGGCGATCGATACAAATGCCAGAAGGCTGGCGCCGAGCGGCAGGCCCCATAACAGAATGACCGGCACGATACCGGCGGCCGCTCTCATGTGCCGTAGCGTTCAAGCCAGGCCGCCTCGATCAGCGGCACGAAGCTCGCATGCGGTTCCGGAATGGCCGGAGCCGGTTCGCCGACGCCGCCCGCCACCACGGCCTGGCCGAACAGCTTCGCATCATCTGGTGCAAGCTTCGACAGCGCGAGCACGGTTGGATCGCCCCATACCTTAAGATCGGCTTTGCGCGCCTGGGCTTCCGGCGACAGCAGGAAATTCGCCGCGACCTGGGCCGCGGCCTTGGCCCTGGCATTGATCGGGATCGCCACAAAATGCGTGTTGCCGATAGTGCCGTCCCGGTGTTGCCAGGCGATAGTCGAAAGCGGCAATTCGCCCGAGGCCACGAGATTGGCGGGCTCGTTGGGATTGAAAGTAAGCGCCATCAGCAATTCGCCGTCGGCGAGCATCTGCTTCAACTGGCCCTGCGATTGCGGGAACTGCTTGCCTTGCCGCCAGAAATGGGGATGCAGCCGATCAAGCATCGCAAACCAGGGCTCCGCCATGGCAAGGAACTGCGCCTGCGAGACCGAAATCGAAAAGATCGAGGCATCGGCTATCGTCTCGGCCAGCACTTGCTTGAGAAAGGCCGTGCCATGGAAATCAGGGGGCGCCGGATAGGTGACACGGCCGGGATTGGCGGCGGCAAACTCAACGAGCTCCATCATGCTGCCGGGAGGGGCCGGGATTTTGGCGCCATCGCCGAAGAAGGTAAGCTGGGCCATGCCCCAGGGGCTTTCGAGACCTTCGACACCTTCGGCGAAGTCGATGATGGTCGTGGGCTTTGCCTCCGTATCCACGTAGCGGTAATTGGGCAATGCCTCGGTGAAGGGACCGAAGAGAAGCCTCTCCGCCTTCATGGCGCGGAAATTCTCGCCATTGATCCACACCAGATCGACGGAGCCTTCGCGTTTGCCGGCCGCCACTTCATCGCGCACCCGGCGCACCACTTCCGCCGTGTCGGCGATCTTCACATGCTGAAGTTCGATGCCGAAGCGTTGGGCGAGCTGGCTGCCGGCCCAGGCGATATAGGCATTGACCGTTTCCGATCCCGCCCAGGCGTTGAAATAGATACGCTGGCCGCGCGCTTGCGCTTCGATGGCAGCCCAGTCCGAGCCCCACGCCCGGCGCCCGTACAGGGACGAGGCGGCGGCCAGGCTGAGAAATGAGCGGCGAGAGAACGGAGGCATTCAGATAATTCCTTCGATATCCTATGCTCTCATATGCGAGCGGCGGCGGCAATGAGGGGAGCACACATGAGCCAGGTTGAACTTTTCATCGAGGCCAAGCATCGCCTCGGCGAGGCAATCATCTGGCACGAGGCGCACCAGTGCCTCTACTGGATCGATCTTCTTGACCCTGCTCTATTCCACCATGATCCCAAAACAGCGAAGACGCGATCATGGCCACTGCCGCTGGCAGCGCCCATTGGCGCCATCGTGGCGACGGACAATCCCGATCTGTTGCTGATCACCCACACCCACGGCCTTTCGCTGCTGCGCATTTCCGATCTCTCGCTTGAACCCTATTGCGACCCCGAGGCGGGGCGCGATGCAATGATCTGGAACGACGCCAAATGCGACCGCTGGGGGCGTGTCTGGGCGGGATCGTCCCATGTCTTTGAAAAAGAGGCGCGCGGCGCCCTCTGGTGCATCCGGGACCGGAAACATTTTGCCTTGGGCGATGCAGGCTTCGCCATTTCCAACGGACCCGCCGTCTCACCCGATGGCCTGACGCTCTATTTTAACGATAGTCTCGGCCGCACCACTTTTGCCTATGACATCACCGAGGGCGATCTTCATCCGCGCAACCGCCGCGCTCTCATCCACTTTGCACCGGAGGATGGTTTGCCGGACGGCATCATCACCGACGCGGAAGGCTGCCTGTGGATCGCCCATTGGGGCGGGGCACGGATCAGCCGTTATACAAACGAGGGCCGATTGATCGCCGCTTATCCGGTGCCCGCCGGCAATGTCACGACCATGTGCTTTGCCGGTCCCGATTTCAAAACGCTCTATATCACCACCGCGAGAGACGGCCTTTCTCCGGAAGCGCTCGACGTCATGCCGCTGACGGGAAGCCTGTTCCGGCTGGAAACGGATACCAAAGGTTTGCCCGAGCCTCTGTTCCGGCTTTCGTCCTTCTCTCCATCACCGGCCTTGAGCCGGTGATCCAGACTTCTGTGCCGCGCGCTGGCGAAGTCTGGCTTGACTTGGGCTCCACCCCATGTTTCGTGCGCCCTCCAATGTTGCGGGATCGGCGGGCAAGTAGCAAGATGACAGTTGCATTCACTTTTCCAGGCCAGGGCAGCCAGACGGTTGGCATGGGCAAGGCGTTGGCGGAAAATTTTGCCGGGGCTCGCGCGGTCTTCGAGGAAATCGATTCCGCTCTCGGCCAGAAGCTGAGCCGCCTCATGTGGGAGGGGCCGGAAGCCGAATTGACGCTCACCGAGAATGCCCAGTCCGCTCTCATGGCGGTAAGCATGGCGGTGCTTCGCGTATTGGAAAGCGAGCACGGCATAAATGTTGCGAACACGGCGGCATTCGTGAGCGGCCATTCGCTTGGCGAATACTCAGCACTCGCCGCCGCCGGAACATTTACGCTCACCGATGCGGCGAGATTGTTGAAAACCCGGGGCCTTGCCATGCAGGCGGCAACGCCTGTCGGCGTGGGCGCGATGGCGGCTCTCCTTGGCCTTGATTTCAAGACGGCGGCGGAAGTCGCGGCGCAAGCGGCGCAAGGCGAAGTGTGCCAGGCTGCCAACGACAACAGCGATGGACAAGTCGTGGTCTCCGGCAATCTGGCCGCTGTTGAGCGGGCGTTGGTCATCGCCAAGGAACGCGGCGCCAAGCGCGCCATCCTTCTGCCGGTTTCGGCGCCATTTCATTGTGCGCTGATGCAGCCCGCGGCGGAAGCGATGGCGGAAGCGCTGGCGAATGTTACCATCAAGGCGCCGGTGGTTCCGCTCATCGCCAATGTAGTGGCGTTGCCCTTGACCGATCCCGCCATGATCCGCGAGAAGCTGGTGGAACAGGTAACGGGAACGATCCGCTGGCGCGAATGCGTGGGCTATATGGCGGCACAGGGGGTCGATTGCTTCTGTGAATTGGGCGCGGGAAGGGTGTTGACTGGCTTGCTGAAGAAGAACGCGGCCCAAGCCTTAGGTTTTGCTATCGGTACGCCGGACGATATCGCGGCCGCCGCGGCCCAGCTCAAACAAGGATGAATCGATGTTCGATCTGACCGGCAAGACGGCATTGGTAACGGGTGCGACGGGCGCCATCGGTGCGGCGATTGCCAAAGCCCTGCACGGGGCGGGTGCTACGGTGGCGATTTCCGGCACCCGTGCCGGTGTTCTGGATGAACTGAAAGCCGAACTGGGGGCCAACGTCCATGCGCTTGCTTGCAACCTTTCGGAAGCATCGGAAGTGGAAAGACTGGTGCCGGCGGCGGAAGCGGCCATGGGCTCGCTTGATATCCTCATCAACAATGCCGGGATCACCAGGGACGGCTTGGCGATGCGCATGAAGGACGAGGATTGGCAGGCGGTCCTCGATGTGAATCTGACGGCGGCCTTCCGGCTAGCCCGCGCCGCCATGCGCCCCATGATGAAGAAACGCTGGGGCCGCATCGTCAACATCGCTTCCGTGGTGGGAGTTACGGGAAATGCGGGCCAGGTGAATTACGTGGCCTCGAAGGCGGGCTTGATCGGCCTCACCAAATCCTTGGCCCAGGAGCTTGCCTCCCGCAATGTGACGGTGAACGCCGTGGCTCCCGGCTTTATCGCAACGGCAATGACCGAAGTTCTGAACGATGCGCAAAAACAGGCGATCCTTGGCCGCGTTCCGGCGGGCCGCCTTGGCACGGCGGAGGATGTGGCGACCGCGGTTATCTACTTGGCCTCGAACGAGGCTTCTTATGTCACCGGCCAAACCTTGCACGTCAACGGCGGCATGGCGATGTTCTGAAGAGCCGATTTCCCCAACTTTATCAAGGAAGCACGCTGCATCTTTTGCCGGAACACAATCCCCCTTTTGCCGTAAAAGGATTCTGTGGTAGTCAACCCGCTGGCCTAGGGGGATGCCCGCGAAACAGGGGTCCGGCCGTCTAAACAGAAAACAAGCAAGGACGATTGAACATGAGTGACGTTGCTGAGCGGGTGAAGAAGATCGTTGTCGAGCACCTGGGCGTGGATGGTGACAAGGTCAAGGCGGAAGCAAGTTTCATCGACGATCTCGGCGCGGACAGCCTCGACCAGGTGGAACTGGTGATGGCTTTCGAGGAAGAGTTCGGTATCGAAATTCCCGATGACGCGGCGGAAACGATCCAGACGGTCGGCGATGCCGTGAAGTTCATCGAAAAGAGCGCAGCCTGAAGGCCCGCGCCGCCTGCGGGGGCTTTCCCTCGGGTTTAACCGAACGTCTATGTTGCGCGGAGGCAGGGAGTGAAATATCCCGCCGCCGCGTTTTCTTGTGAAGAAAGGACGATCCATCGCATGCGCCGTGTTGTTGTCACGGGTCTCGGAATGGTTTCACCGCTGGCCACGGGCGTGGAGGAAACCTGGAGCCGCCTGCTGGACGGCCAGTCGGGAGCAGGCCCCATCGGCAAGTTCGATGCCTCCGACCTTTCCTGCCGCATCGCCTGCGAGGTGAAGCGTGGCGATGGCAGCGACGGCACGTTCAATCCCGAACACTGGATGGACCACAAGGAGCTGCGCCGGTATGACGATTTCCTGATCTATGCGGTGGCCGCCGCCAAGCAGGCGATGCGCGATTCCGGAATCGAACTCAAGACCGAAGACGAAAAATGCCGCGCGGGTGTTCTGGTGGGCTCCGGGATCGGCGGCCTCACCAACATCGAGCAGACCACCTTATTGCTCGACGAAAAAGGCCCGCGCCGCGTTAGCCCCTTTTTCATTCCGGGTTCCCTCATCAATCTCGCCTCGGGCCTGATCTCGATCGAGTTCGGCTGCAAGGGGCCCAATCATTCGGTGGTGACGGCCTGCTCGACCGGCACCCACGCCATCGGCGATGCCGCCCGCCTGATCGCACTTGACGATGCCGACATCATGATCGCGGGCGGTGCCGAATCGGCGATCTGCCGTCTCGGCATCGCTGGTTTCATCGCCTGTAAAGCGCTGGCCACGAAATTCAACGATAGGCCGGAAAAGGCATCTAGGCCCTATGACAAGGATCGCGACGGCTTCGTCATGGGCGAGGGTTCGGGCGTGGTGGTGCTAGAGGAACTCGAACATGCAAAGGCGCGCGGCGCCAAAATCTACGCCGAAGTCGCAGGCTACGGCATGTCGGGCGATGCCTATCATGTGACGGCACCCGCGGCCGACGGCGACGGCGCCTATCGCTGCATGCAGGCGGCCTTGAAGCGTGCCGGAATCCAGGCCCAGGAGGTCGACTATATCAATGCCCACGGGACCTCGACGCCGCTCGGCGATGAGGTTGAACTGCGCGCCGTGGAGCGCCTGCTGGGCAACCGCGGGCAAGGCTTGGCGATGTCTTCGACCAAGTCGTCGATCGGCCATCTGCTGGGTGCCGCGGGTGCCGTGGAAGCAATCTTCTCGGTGTTGACGATCCGCGACAATGTCTGTCCGCCCACCATCAACCTCGACAATCCTTCGGTGGAAACTCCGATCGACCTGGTTCCCAAGCGGGCCAGGAAGAAAGAGATCAACACAGTTCTGTCAAATTCCTTTGGTTTCGGTGGCACCAACGCCTCGCTGGTCCTGCGCCGTCACGCGGCATGACCGCGCGGCTTCCGCCGAAGCGGCGCTCCGTGGC
>JBOHKD010000064.1:0-6909 GCA_050728895.1 Aestuariivirga sp. | reverse complement strand
GGACACCAGCGCTTCAGCCCCGAACATCTTCTGAAAGTATTACTCGACGACGGGGAAGGCTTGGCGGCAGGCCTCATCAAGGCCGCGGGCGGCGATTCCCGTGTTGCGTTGCGCGAGACGGAAGCGGCACTAGCCAAAATGCCAAAAGTATCCGGCGGCGGCGCGGGCCAGGTCTATTTGTCGCCGGAACTGGCCAGGATTTTCGCTGCCGCCGGGAAGATGGCCGAGAAGCTGGGCGACAGCTATGTGACGGCCGAGCGTCTGTTGCAGGTGCTCGCCATAGAGCCGAGCGAGGCCGCCAAGGCATTGAAGGCTGCCGGTGTCACGGCGCAAGGCCTCAACCAGGCGATCAACGCCATCCGCAAGGGCCGCACCGCCGATACCGCTTCGGCCGAACAGGCTTATGACGCGCTGAAAAAATATGCCCGCGACCTCACCGAAGCAGGACTTTCGGGCAAGCTCGATCCGGTGATCGGGCGCGACGAGGAAATCCGCCGCACCATTCAAGTGCTCTCGAGGCGCACCAAGAACAATCCGGTACTGATCGGCGAGCCCGGTGTCGGCAAGACGGCAATCGCCGAGGGCCTGGCGCTTCGCATCATCAAGGGCGACGTGCCCGAAAGCCTCAAGGACAAGAAGCTGCTGGCGCTTGACATGGGCGCTCTTATCGCCGGCGCCAAATATCGCGGTGAATTCGAGGAACGCCTCAAGGCCGTGCTGTCGGAAGTGATCGCGGCGGAAGGCGGCGTCATTCTTTTCATCGACGAAATGCACACACTGGTGGGCGCGGGCAAAGCCGACGGCGCCATGGATGCCTCCAACCTGCTGAAGCCCGCCCTGGCGCGCGGCGAACTGCACTGCGTCGGCGCCACCACGCTCGATGAATACAAGAAACATGTGGAAAAGGACGCGGCACTGGCGCGGCGCTTTCAGCCCATTTTTGTCAATGAGCCAGCGGTTGAGGATACAATTTCGATCCTGCGCGGCATTAAGGAAAAATACGAGTTGCATCACGGCGTGCGCATTACCGACGCCGCCATCGTGGCGGCGGCAACCTTGTCGAACCGTTACATCACCGGCCGTTTCCTGCCCGACAAGGCCATCGACCTGATGGATGAGGCAGCGGCGCGCCTTAGGATGCAGGTTGATTCAAAACCGGAAGAACTCGACGAGATGGACCGCAAGCTCATGCAATTGCAGATCGAGCGCGAAGCCCTCAAGAAGGAAACCGACCGGGCCTCGAAGGACCGTTTGGAAAGGCTGGTCAAAGAACTGGCGGAGCTTGAGGAGAAGTCCGCCGCTTTCACCCGCAAATGGCAGGCCGAGAAGGAGAAGCTCGCCTCGGCTTCGAAGATCAAGGAAGAACTCGAGAAAGCGCGCCACCAGCTCGATCAGGCCCAGCGCAAGGGCGATTTCGCCAAGGCGGGCGAACTTGCCTATTCGGTCATTCCCGGTTTGGAAAAACATCTGAAGGAAGCCGAAGCCGCCAGTTCGAGCATGATGCTGGAGGAGGCCGTGACCGTGGCGCACGTTGCCCAGATCGTGTCGCGCTGGACCGGCATTCCCGTCGAAAGGATGCTGGAAGGCGAGCGCGAAAAATTGCTCCACATGGAAAAGGATCTGGCGCGCCGCGTTGTCGGCCAGGCGGAGGCGGTGGAAGCCGTATCGACTGCCGTGCGCCGGGCGCGTGCCGGTCTTCAAGACCCGAACCGGCCCATCGGCTCCTTCATGTTTCTGGGGCCCACGGGCGTGGGCAAAACCGAACTCACCAAGGCGCTGGCCTCGTTCCTGTTCGATGACGAGCACGCCATGGTCAGGATCGACATGTCGGAATATATGGAGAAACACGCCGTGGCGCGGCTCATCGGCGCGCCGCCGGGCTATGTCGGTTATGATGAGGGTGGCGCATTGACCGAAGCCGTCAGGCGCAGGCCCTACCAAATCGTGCTTTTCGACGAGGTCGAGAAGGCGCACTCCGATGTGTTCAACGTGCTGCTCCAGGTGCTCGACGACGGCCGCCTGACCGACGGCCAGGGCCGCACGGTCGATTTCAAGAATACGCTGATTGTGATGACTTCGAACCTGGGTTCGGAATATCTCGTGAGTCTGGGCGAAACGCAGGATGTGGATGCGGTGCGCGACCGGGTGATGGGCGCGGTCAGGGGGCATTTCCGTCCCGAATTTGTGAACCGCCTCGACGAAATCATCCTGTTCCACCGCCTGAAGCGCGAGCATATGGGTGCGATCGTCGATATCCAGATCGAACGCTTGCAGAAACTGCTCAGTGAACGGAAAATCATGGTTGTTGTTTCGGACGCCGCCCGCAATTGGCTTGCCGAAAAGGGCTATGATCCGGCCTATGGGGCAAGACCACTGAAGCGCGTCATCCAGAAATCCCTGCAAGACCCGTTGGCCGGGGAACTTCTCGTGGGCAAGATCGCGGACGGCGACACGGTCGATGCCGGCTTGGGCGAAGGCAAGCTGACGCTTACCCCGCGCAAGCAAAAAGCCCAAGCGGCCTGACGGGGAGGCGTCAATGATTGTTGACGAGTTCAACGCATTCTGTGCGTCCCTTCCACATACAACCTACGTCGTTCAGTGGGGCGGGGCGCATGTCTGGAAAGTCGGCGGCAAGGTGTTCGCCATTGGCGGATGGGACGATGGTGCCGTTCTGGCTGTTACATTCAAATGCTCGCCCATCAGCTTCGATCTTTTGAAAGAAAAGAAGGGTCTGCGCCCCGCGCCCTATCTGGCCTCGCGCGGTATGTCGTGGATTCAACGAACTGGGCCAGAGACAATGAATGACGCCGCGCTGAAAGATTATTTGCGCGAGAGCCATCGCCTCGCATCGCTGAACCTGCCGAAGAAACTGCAACGCGAACTGGGTCTTAACGGGTAGGGTTCTGACGGGACTTCCCGCCCACGCGATGCCGTGGCATGGATAAGCGATGCACGATTATCCCTTTGCTACGTTTCGTATCGAAATGGCACCCGGCAAGCGCCTCGGCCCAGGCAAAATCAGGCTCCTTGAACTTATCGGGAAAACCGGATCGATATCGGCGGCGGCACGTGAGATGAAAATGTCTTACCGCCGCGCCTGGCTATTGATTGAAGAATCGAACGATCTGTTTGACGGTCCTCTCGTGCTCTCCGCCACCGGAGGTGCGGGAGGTGGCGGTGCCAGACTGACTGAATTAGGCACAGCGGTAATCGCAGCCTATCGTGGCATTGAGACAGAGATGACAAGTCTTGTGGCACGCCGCCTGGCGAAATTTCCCGGCGTTGCGGTCAGCCGCTCCGCAGCCAGCGCGCGTCGATCGAAACAGCCTTGATCAGGCACCAGAGCTCGGTTCCCACCGCCAGTTTCATCTCATCGACCGCCTTGCGGGTCGCCGCCGCCGCAAGCTGCTGGCCCCCCGCAAGGTTCACCGTGACAATGGCCGCGGGCCCCTGATCGCGCTCGATGGCGGCGATCCGCCCCTTCAGAGCCGTCCGCACGCTCAAATGCTTGGGCTTTGCCGTGGCAAGGGTAACGTCCGTGGCGCGGATGACAATGCGGGTCTCGCGATTTTCCTGCAACTTGCCCGCGATGGCAATGCACCCCGCTGGGTGAAGGAGTGGTGTCAGGCCATAGGTCGCATCATAGGCTCCGGCGTGGCCCGTGAGCACGGAAATGCGGTCGAAGCGCGTCTCGCCGCCATGAAGGCGGGGTTGAAGTGCGGCATTGGGGCTCCCGGATGCCGCGATACGTCCGCCGTCGATGACGAAAACATGATCGGCAAGCCGCGCCACTTCATCGACCGCATGCGAGACATAGAGAATGGGAATGCCCAGCCTGTCGCGCAGGCTTTCGACATAGGGCAGGATGTCGTGCTTCCTCTCGATGTCGAGGGCGGCGAGCGGCTCGTCCATCAAAAGCAGGAGCGGCTGGGACAGAAGGGCTCGGCCGATGGCAACACGCTGGCGCTCGCCTCCCGAAAGCATGGGCGTTCCGCGCTTGAGCAAGGGGGAAAGCCCCAGAAGGGCTACGATATCTTCAAAGCCGATACGCCCATTCCGGCGCCACCCATAGCGCAGGTTCTGCGCCACGCTGAGATGCGGAAACAACAGCGCGTCCTGGAACACATAGCCGATATTACGGCGATGGGTCGGGAGATCGATAGAGTTTTGGGAATCGAAGAACACCTTGCCATCGATGATAATTCGCCCCTGCCGCGGCCGCGCCAGACCGGCAATGGCGTTGAGTATCGTGGTCTTGCCGGAGCCCGAAGGGCCGAACAGGGCGGTGATGCCAGCACCTGCGGTGAAGGCCACATCGAGGTGGAAGCCGCCGCGTGTGAGGCGGATCGAGGCTTCAATCATGAAAAGCCCGCCACGCGCTGCGACAGCCGCCGCGCCATGATCTCGGACGCCACCAGTGCGGCGAGTGAAATGACGATAGAAACACTCGTGAGCCGCAGGATGGCGGCATCCCCGCCGGGCACTTGCGTCAGACCATAGATCGCCAGTGCAATGGTTTGCGTCTCGCCGGGGATGCTGGACACGAAAGTGATGGTGGCGCCGAATTCTCCCAGCGCCTTGGCGAAGGCCAGAATGCTTCCGGCGATGATGCCGGGTGCGGCAAGCGGGAGCGTCAGGGTGAGAAAGATGCGAAGCGGATTTGCCCCGAGCGTCGCAGCGGCACTCTCCAGGCGGAGATCGGCCGATTCAAGCGTGAGTCTTATGGCCCGCACCATCAAGGGCAGCCCCATCACCCCTGCCGCCAGTGCGGCACCGGTCCAGCGAAAGGAAAAAACCAGGCCGCAGCACTGGTCGAGGAATGATCCTGCAAAACCCCTTCGTCCGAAAGCTATGAGCAGCAGATAGCCGGTAACGACGGGCGGCATCACCAGCGGCAGATGCACCAGCCCGTTCAGCACCGTCTTGCCCCAGAACTGGCATCTGGCCATGAGCCAGGCCAGCCCCACGCCAACCGGCAGCATGGCGAGCGTCGCAACGCTTGCCACCTGCAGACTGAGCAGAATCGCTTGCGTTTCTTCCGGGGTGAACTGCGGCATCATTCCCGTTTGAGGAGGCTAAAGCCGTTCTTGATGAAAACTGCCGCCGCTTCCTCCGAGAACAGGAAAGCAAAATAGCCGGGTGCGGCCGGATTTTTCGATGTTGCAACGATTGCCGCGGGATAAACGATCCGGGGATGCGATGTCTCGGGAAATTCGCCGGCGATTGCGACCTCGGTTTCGGCATGAGCATCGCTTTTGTAAACGATGCCCAAGGGTGCCTCGCCTCGCGCCACAAGTTGCAAGGCGGCGCGCACGTTGACCTGTTCGGCAAGGTGGCCGGAAACCGCGTCCCAAAGGCCCAGCGATTGCAGCGCCGCCTTGGCATAGCGTCCTGCCGGCACGGCATTGGTCTCGCCGACCGCGAGCCTGCCCCCCGCAAGAAGAACCGCAAGATCGATGCCGGGCTTGAGATCGAGTTTCAGGCCGGAGTCTTTGGGAGCGATGAGCACCAGCCGGTTGGTGAGGAGATTGGCGCGGGTCTCGCTTCGGATGAGCTTCTGTTCGTCGAGATTGTCCATCCACGCGAGATCGGCCGAGATAAAGATATCGGCGGGAGCGCCTTCCTCAATCTGTTTGGCAAGTGCGGGAGATGCCGCATAGACGCCCAAAACCTCATCGCCGGATTTAGCCTTCCATGCGGCGTTAATCTCGTCGATTGCGGTTTTAAGGCTTGCGGCGGCAAAAACTTTTACTGATTCGGCCCGCAGCGGCGCATGGGCGCTGGCCGCCAGCAAGAACAGGGCTACGAGAATTTGCGGGAGCATTCGCATGTCGTCCCTCCGCTATATCCGATTGAATATAACGAATGCCACGCGCCATCCCATCGGTCAAGACGGGATGCAAACATTAAATCAGGGAGCGGCTTGGGCGACTTGGATGGCCGATGGCGCCTGCTGCATCATGGCAACCACGCGCTGCTCCATCTGCTGGAACTTCCGCAGGTCCTTGCCGGCCAATTGCTTGCCTCCCGCCACCTTGACATTGCCGGGGTTGACCGCCCGCTTGTCGACGCGAATCTCATAGTGAAGATGCGGGCCCGTCGAACGCCCGGTGGAGCCCACATAGCCGATGATCTGGCCCTGGTTGACGCGGGTACCCGGGCGGATGCCCGCCGCGAGCTTGCTCATGTGGGCATAGAGGGTTTCATATTTCTTGTTGTGCTGGATCTCGACCGTAACGCCATAAGCGCCATTGCGCCCCGCCAGTTCGACGACGCCCGCACCCGCCGCCCGGATGGGCGTGCCATGGGGAACGCCGAAATCGACGCCGGTGTGCATTTTGGAATAGCCCAGCAACGGATGACGGCGCATGCCGAAACCCGAAGTCATTCTGGCTCCCGACACGGGCGTTTTCAGCAGTGACTTGGTGGCGCTTTGGCCGCGCTCGTCATAATAGTCGGTCTGGCCATCGGCTGCGGTGTAGCGGAAATAAGTCTTGGTCTTTCCCGCCAGCGTCAATTGCGCATAGTGCAATACCTTGCGCTTGGACGAGGAGCCGGTGAGCGGGTTGCCGTAGAAGACTTCGAACGTATCGTCGGGCTTCACCTGGCGCTGGAAGTCGACGTCATAAGCGAAGACCCGCGTCAGTTCGGAAACAATATACTCGGGAACCTTGTTGTCCTTCGCCGTGGAATAGAGGCTGGCGCCCACCGTCGCCTTGGTGTGGAAATGGTTATACTGGGCGTATTGCGACTTGGCACCCTGCCTGGCGCCGTCGATTACCGCGGCGAACCGGCCGTCCTCGTCGGATTGGATCTTGATGGTTTCATCGGGGCCGGGATGGAACGACAATTCGACCGGATAGGTCGCATCGCGGCCGTAGAAATCCTGCTGGCGGTCAAGGGTGACTT
>JBOHKD010000063.1:0-6915 GCA_050728895.1 Aestuariivirga sp. | reverse complement strand
AGGTTGGAACGCTCGACAGCCGCACCTATGAGGAAGCCAGCATCCATCTGGGCAATTGGCTGAAGCAGCGCACGCGCTGGCTGAAAGGATTTCTCGCGACATGGCTGGTGCATATGCGGGAACCTTCGCGTCTGCTGCGCGAACTTGGCCCCGCCGGGTTCTGGACCTTGCAGGCCTTGACCCTCGGCGTCTTCGCTTCCGCACTGCTGCATCCGTTTTGCATGGGAGCAACCGTGCTTCTGTTCTTTCTCGAACCGGCAACGCCGGGAGATGCCAGTGTTTTCATGATCGCGCTCGCCGGGCTCAATCTGATGATCCTGGTTTCGGGCTATGCCGTTGCCATGGTAGCAGGGCGCCGGGCGCTTCGCCGTCTCGGAATTTTCGGCTGGATTTTTCCGCTCGCCACCATGCCCGCCTATTGGATGCTGATGTCGATGGCGGCCTGGGCGGCACTCTGGCAATTTATCGCCGCACCCTTCCACTGGAACAAAACCCAACACGGCCTGTCGAGTTTCCAGAAACGTCATCGCAAAAGATGATGGAGCGGGCGAAGGGAATCGAACCCTCGACATGCAGCTTGGGAAGCTACCGTTCTGCCACTGAACTACGCCCGCCTCGCGCGTGAGACTAATTGACAGCAAGTGCTACGTCCAGTGATCATGATTTGGAGCGCGGCGTAATGCTCTTCTCTCGAAACTCAAACCGCATGGGCTTGAAACCCGCCTTGTCGGTCAGGAGCGGAGATAATTTTTTGAGCTTGACCTTTTTCATAGCGATCCGCGTTCTCCTGCTTCCCGGTTCCTCACCCCGGTGAAAACCCAAGGCTATCGCATATGAGGGCAGCGAGTAAATTCCCCTTCTCCCCTCGCGGGAGAAGGTGGCGCGGTACGCGCCGGATGAGGGGTCTGTCCGCGAGTCATGGAGCCGAAAACCTTTGCACGGAAGGCCCCCTCATCCGTCACGCGCTACGCGCGCGCCACCTTCCCCCGCGAGGGGGGAAGGAGAAATTCCGCGCGCTCTATTTATATACGATAGCCCTGCGGTGAAAACCGGGGCCATCGAGGTCTGTATTCCGGCCAGTCTATACGAATGTCAATTTCAGCGTGAGAGCAAATCGAAAGGTTTGAAGTGCTTCGAGAGCTTCAGGCCCTGGCGCTGATAGCTGGAGCCGATGCCTTCGCCATAGACGCGCTCCGGCGCTTGCGTCAGTGGTTCATAGACGAGACGGCCGATGATCTGGCCGTCTTCCAGAATGAACGGCACTTCATGCGAGCGCACTTCCAGCACGGCTCGCGCTCCCTCGCCATGGCCCGAACTGTGCCCGAACCCCGGATCGAAAAAGCCTGCATAATGAACACGGAATTCACCCACCAGCGGATTGAACGGCACCATTTCGGCGGCATAGGCTGGCGGCACCCGCACCGCCTCCTTCGAGGCGAGGATATAGAATTGGTCGGGATCGAGAACGAGCGAGCCTCGCCGCCATAATGGCTCCCAGAAATCGGCAACCTCGAGCGCCCCCGTCCGATCAACATCGATGAGCCCCGAATGGGGCTTGGCCCTGAAGCCCACGGGAGCGCCAGCTTCCCCGGTGAGATCGACGGTCAGCGCCACGCCATTGTCGATATTCACCTCGCCCGAAGCGATGAGGCCCTCCGTCTCTTGCAGTTGGCGGATGAGGGTGTCGGAGGCAAGCGATGGCCCGGCGCGAAATCTGATCTGCGACAGGCGCGATCCCGTGCGGGCCAGAATGGAAAAAGTGCGAGGCGATATTTCCGCATAGAGGGGCCCTTCATAGGCCTCCGGCACCTTGTCGAATTCCTGCGCATAATCGGTGATGACGCGGGTGAAGATATCAAGCCGCCCGGTCGAGCTTTTGGGATTGGCCGCGGCGGCAACGCCTTGGGGAAGCGCCAGGCTTTCCAGCAACGGCACGATATAGACGCAGCCGGTTTCGAGGACGGCTCCCTGGCCGAGCGGCATTTTGTGGAGCACAAGATCCTTGAGCCGCTCGGCCACGGTTGAGCGGGGACCGGGCAGGAACGAGGCTCTGACCCGGTAGGCCCATTGGCCCAATCTGAGGTCGAGGCTTGCGGGCTGAATCTGATCGTGATCGAGCGCCCGCTCCAGCCGGATCGATCCTTTGGCGCAATAGTCGGCGATGGTCTTGGCCGGCAGGATGCCGTGCGGTGCTTTTTCCCCCTGTCCCATGGGCTCTCATGGCGGATTATGGCGCGATTGCGCAAGGGTTCTCTTGTGGAAAACCCCTGCGGCGGCGGCTAAACTAATGCCATGTATGAGCGCATTACCCGCGGCATCAAGATCATCGTCAGCCCGCAATATCTCGACCGCCAGTCGCGGCCCGATGAGGGTCATTTCGTATGGGCCTATACCATTACCGTCGAAAATCACGGCCGCGAGACGGTGACGCTGCGCACCCGCTACTGGAAGATCACCGATGCTACGGGCAAGGTGCAGGAAGTGCGGGGCGCCGGTGTTGTCGGCGAAGAGCCCACACTCAAGCCTGGCGGCAGTTTCCAATATACATCCGGCTGCCCCCTGAAAACTTCCTCCGGCTTCATGTCCGGCGCCTATTACATGCAGACCGAAACCGGCGAGATGTTCAACGTCGATATCCCCGCCTTTTCGCTCGACAGTCCGCACGAGAAACAATCGATCAATTGAGCACCATGACCGGACAGTCCTTCACCACCGAAGAGATGCTGGCGCGTCTCATTGCCTTCGACACCACGAGCCGCGAAGGCAATATACCGCTGATCGAATTCATCGAGAATTATCTCGACGGCTGGGGCGTACCGCATTTCCGCGTCGATTACGAGGCGGGCAGGAAAACCAACCTTTTCGCCACCATCGGCCCTGCGATCGCCGGCGGCATCGTGCTGTCGGGCCACACCGATGTGGTGCCCGTCGATGGTCAGGACTGGACGAGCGATCCCTTCACGCTCAGCGAGCGGGATGGCAGGCTGTTCGGCCGCGGCACCTGCGACATGAAAGGCTTTATCGCCGTGGCACTCGCCATGGTGCCGCGGTTCAAGGCGGCGGGTCTCAAAGCCCCGATCCATCTGGCGTTCTCCTGCGACGAAGAAGTGGGCTGCAAGGGGGTGCGCCCGCTCATCGCCCACATGCGCGATTCCCTGCCGAGGCCCCGCGCCGTGCTGGTGGGCGAACCCACGTCGATGAAAGTCGTGAATGCCCATAAGAACACCGTTTCGTTCACGACCGAGGTAAGGGGCCACGAGGCTCATTCAAGCTTAACGGATCGGGGCGTCAACGCCATCATGGTGGCGGGTGAACTGCTTGGCGAGATTGACCGCATCCGCCGCGATGTGGAGGCGAAGGGCGATCCATCGGGGCGCTTCGACCCGCCGCATTCGACGGTGCATGTGGGGTTGATCACGGGCGGCACGGCCAAAAATATCATCCCGCGCGATTGTGTCTTCCAATGGGAAACCCGCCTCCTGCCGGATGCCGATCCGCGCGAAGTCCCAGAACGCTTCGAAACCTTCGCGCGCGAGCTTGAACAGACAATGAAAGCGCTGGCCCCCGAAGCGGGAATCGAAAATCACACCGTCAACATCGTCCCGGGCTTGAGGCCCGAGAAAGAATCACCCGCCGAACATTTGGCGCTGCATCTCGCCAGCGCCAATGGCACCCACGCGGTGTCCTACTGCACGGAAGCCGGATTGTTCCAGGAGATCGGCATCCCAGCGGTAATCTGCGGACCGGGCTCCATCGAGCAGGCCCACAAACCGGATGAATATGTCGAGGTATCGGAGCTGCGCAAATGCGAAGTGTTCATACGGCGGCTGATGGCGCATTGCGGATAGTATCCTCCCTCCCCCTTTGCGGGGAGGGTCGCCCTGAAGGGGCGGGGTGGGGGAACTGTTATCGACTGCCCCCACCCGCCTCGCAGTTGCTCGGCACCCTCCCCGCAAAGGGGGAGGGAGAGCAGCCGTTACTGCAATTTCCTCTCAATTTCCTCATTCCATTCCTTTTCAAACACTTTCTTCTTCCCCTCATAGGCTTCGATTCTGCCCCAGACGATCCAATGCGTCTTCGTTGCGGTGAGCCGCCCATAGGTTTCGGTGCGTGCCGCCCAGGTGCCCCGTTTCAATTCTTCGGTCCAGTGGGTTTCCATCTTTGCTGACAGCGGGTCGTCCGGCAGGATGGAATACGTCATGCGAGTCCCCGAGCCGGTAATGAGGTTGTGCGGCTTGATCTCCACCGAACCGAAATCGTAGATAATCTCGATCCGGGCTGCTCCAGTTTTGGGATCGATGCTGGTCTGGCGCTTGCTTCGGGGCTTTTTCAACTCCTTCAACTTCGCGGACGTCGCAGCCTCGGCCTGCTGCCATGACGGCGATGCCTCGTTCGGGATGTCCTTGCGGATCGGCACATGGACGTAGGACTTGCCGGTGTAGACCGTGAGCGTAGGCGTTTCCGGGGCTGGCCATATCAACGGGAAATAACTGGTCGAGATCGAGACGCGGAGCCGGTGGCCCTTGGGCACGTGCCAGGCGATGTCGTCCATTTTTATTTTCATGCGGTAGCGTTTTCCCGGTTCGAGCGCTGTGGGATGTTCGCGGCTTTCGCGCATGCACAGGTTCTGCACATGATAAGTGATGCGCGACACTTCGCCAGTGGGAAAGACATCGTTGAGGCGCACCGCGACGAAGGCAACCGGCTTGTCCACCGAGAAATCGAGTTCGACTGCGGGCTGTCCCACGATATCCATGCCGGTGACCAAGGGCGGTGAGTCGAAGGTGAGCGATTGAGCGTCGTCGCGGGCCTGGTCTCCGGGAAAAGCAGGATCGGGCCACCGGACGATGTAATCGCCGCCATCGAGTCCGGTGGTCTGCTTGGATGAGATGGTGAGAGTTTTCTCCGCCCCCTCGCTGCCGCCGATGCCGTCTTCATTGAGGTGCCACTTCTTGGTGCCGGCATTGCCGAAGCCCCAGAAACCGTCGCTCACCCAGCGGCCCTTGCGATAGTCCTTGGATTCCTCCGGCGCATCGGAGTCCATGATGTAGTAGCGAAAGGCGGGATCGCGCATGACGCCCATGGGCTCGCCCTTCAGCCATTGGTCCCACCAGCGTAAGCATTCCTGAAGGAAGCCGATGGCGGGTTCCGGCTTGGCGAAATGCGGATATTTGTGCGCCCATGGCCCGACAATCGCCTTGCACGTCGTGCGAAGCCCCTTCATCAGGCGTGGGATCGCGTTGGAGTAGGCGTCGTTCCAGCCGCCAACTATGAGGGTAGGAACCTCGATTGCCCCCCAATCCTCGCAAACGGAGCCGTGTTTCCAGTAAGCGTCGCGGTGCGGATGCTGGAGCCAGGGAATTAGCAGGAAAAGTTCATGCTTGAGCCGCTCCATCCACATTTTGCGCCATTTGTTGCCAACGATTTTGGGATCGGGCGGACGCGAGGAATAGGCGAGCATGACGGCGGCCCAGCCCAAATTCTCATTGAGAAGGCAGCCACCCTTGTAATGGATGTCGTCCTCATAGCGGTCATCCGTGGAGCAGATGGTGACGATGGCCTTCAGCGCTTCAGGTTTTCGCGCGGCGACTTGCAGGGCATTGAAGCCGCCCCAGGAAATGCCGAACATCCCGACTTTGCCGGTGCACCAGCTTTGCCGAGCGATCCAGGCGATCGCTTCGACGGCGTCGTCCTGCTCCTGCTTGGTGTATTCATCCGCCATGAGGCCTTCCGAATCGCCATTGCCGCGCATGTCGATGCGGATCGCCGCGTAACCATGCCCGGCGAGATAGGGATGTGTGAGGGCATCGCGCACGATAGTGCCGTCGCGCTTGCGATAGGGCAGATATTCAATCACGGCGGGGACGGGCGCCTTCTCGGCGTCCTCCGGGATCCACATGCGCGCCGCAAGCCTCACCCCGTCCGCCAGGGGAATCCAGAAATTCTCAACCTCCCTCACCTTGCGCGGAAAGGAAGTTTTGGTCGCAACCGTCATGAACGCCTCCAGCTTGCTTTCCCTGATAGGCGAGAACAATCGCCTTAGCAAAGATGAACGCCCGATAAAGCAACGGCACAGGTTCGGTTCAGGGCGGGTCCCTTAGAACAGCGGTCATCAACGTGACTTCGAGAGGGAAACCAAATGTCCAGGATCGTCAAGACCATCGCCGCCGCCGCTGTTTTGGCCGGAATTTTTACTGCCCCGGCGCAAGCCCAGAATTCCCCTCTTTTCCAGGGGGTTATCATCGTACCGGCTTCCGCCAACCCGCATCAGGAAACGGCAAGCGCGTCAGACAAGAAAACCGCCGGGAAGTCCCAGTTCAAGCGCGGCAAGATCGTCACCTTCGCCAGCGAAGCGGCCCCGGGCTCGATCATCGTCAGCACCAGCGAGCATGCGCTGTATCTCATCCTCGGCCAGGGCCGCGCGGTGAAATACCGTGTCGCCACCGCCAAAAAGGGCTTCGAATGGACTGGAACCCATGCAGTTTCATCCAAGACGGCCTGGCCCGACTGGCGCCCGCCGGCTGAAATGCGTGTACGCCGTCCGGAATTGCCGGAGTTCATGGCAGGAGGGCCAGAAAACCCGCTGGGTGCCCGCGCCATCTATCTCGGCTCTTCGATCTATCGCATCCACGGCACCAACGAGCCCGAATCCATCGGCAAGCCGGCATCCTCGGGTTGCATCCGCATGCTGAACCAGGACGTGAGCGAACTTTACCGCTTCGTGAAACTCGGCGCCTCGGTGACGGTCATCTAACCGGCATCCCTCTTTCTCGTCATGGCCGTGACACGCACGGCCATGACGAGAAAAACAAGTGCGGGCATGACGAAAAGTAGAAGTGACGATTCAACGCAGAAAATTCTACTTCGGCAGCATCCCCTCATGGGCGAGCAAATGGATGGCATTGACGATTGCGT
>JBOHKD010000062.1:0-6933 GCA_050728895.1 Aestuariivirga sp. | reverse complement strand
GGTTTGCCCGTTCGCTGGCGCTTGAACCCACAGCCTCGGACGCCGAGACCTTGCATCTTGCCGCGCAAGACCTGTTGGCCCGCCTTGCCAATCGCCACTATCCGAACATCCGCGAGACGGCGGAGAATGCCAACTTTCTGGTGCACGCCAACTGGCCGTGGGCCAGGCTCGTGCTTGCAGCCTTGATGAAAGCCAATCCGGCACTCGACGCGAGTAGCTTCGCCACGGGTCTCAATGTCTGGGACCGTATCGAGGAATGGGAGGATGACAGCGCCCGTCCGCCGGGGCGGCAGGAGGCTGTTTCTCCCGCCGATGCGCTGGCTTTCCTTGATGAAATTCTGGGCCATGATTCGGAACTTCGGCAGGCGCAAAGGGACTATGCGGCGGCGGCCACCTATGCCTTCGCGCCCCGCCAGCGCAAGGAGGAGAACAGCATTCTCCTCGCCGAGGCCGGCACGGGCCTTGGCAAGACACTTGGCTATCTGTCGCCCGCCTGGCTGTGGGCGCGCAAGAACAATGCGCCGGTGTGGGTTTCGACCTATACCAAGAACCTGCAACGCCAGCTCGACCAGGAATCGGCGCGCCTCGTGGCCGATCCGGAAGAACGCCGCGCCCGCATCGTTATCCGCAAGGGCCGGGAGAATTATGTGTGCCTGCTCAACATGCAGGAGGTATTCGGCAGGCTTACATCCGCCAGCCCGCGCTCGGCATTGTTTGCCGCCCTCATCGCCCGCTGGGCCCGTTTCAGCCGCGACGGCGATATGGTGGGCGGAGATTTCCCGTCATGGCTGTTGTCGCTCTTTAACGATGTAGCAATCGAGGGCGAAGGCCGTGGCTTGTCGCCAAGCTCACTCGGCCTCACCGACCGGCGCGGCGAATGTATTTATTCGGCCTGCCCGCATTACCGCAAATGTTTCATCGAACGTTCGGCCAGGGCCGGGCGGCAGGCCTCCATCGTCATCGCCAATCATGCTCTCGTCCTGCATCAGGCGGCGGTCGATCATGCGCTGGGAGTAGCCGCAACCGCCGAAGAAGAAGCCGCACCCGGCGGCATCCGCCGCATTGTCTTCGATGAAGGCCATCATCTTTTCGATGCCGCCGATTCGGCATTCTCCGGCCATCTCACGGCATTCGAAACGGCGGAACTCAGGCGCTGGCTCAGGGGACCCGAAAGCGAGCGGCGGCGCGGGCGTGGACTTAGGGATCGTATTGGCGATCTCGTGGCGGGCGAGCCTGAGGCGGAGAAGTTGCTCCATCGGACCTTACGCGCCGCCCTGGCGCTGCCCGGCCCCGGGTGGATGAGGCGCGTACAGGCGGGAACTCCCGAGGGACCGGCGGAACATTTTCTAGCACTGGTTCGCCGGCAAGTTTTGGCGCGGGCGGAGCAGAACAACGGCAACTCGCTGGAGACCGATTGCGCGCCGCTGGTGGACGGGCTTGCGGCGGCGGCCGAGGCTCTTGCCGGCGCCCTCCTGGATCTCAAAAGTCCCATGGCGATGCTGGCCAACAGGCTGGCGAAGACGCTCGATACGCAAGCCCAAGAACTTTCCATGCATGACCGGGGACGCATCGAGGCGGTATCGCGGGCGCTCAAACGGCGCGGCGAATTGATGGTTGGATCGTGGACCCAAATGCTGTCGCGGTTGCTAGACGAAAAAAATCCACTCTTCATCGACTGGTTCTCCATCGAGCAGGCCTTCGGGCGCGAGGCCGACGTGGGATTGCATTCGCATTGGGTAGATCCCACCGAACCCCTGGCGGCGGCAGTGCTGAAACAGGCCGATGGCATCGTCATCACTTCCGCCACCCTCAAGGACCGGCCACCCAATGTTCCCGATGACTGGACCAATGCCGAAATGCGCACGGGTGCCGTGCACCTGCCCTATCCGGTCAAGCGCGTGGGCTATGATTCGCCCTTCGACTATGGCGCCATATGCCGGGTGCTGGTGGTGAACGATGTCAACCGCGAGGACATGGACCAGGTAGCGGCTGCAATCCGCGAATTGTTCTTCGCCGCGGGCGGCGGCGGGCTCGGCCTTTTCACGGCGATTGCGAGGCTCCGCGCCGTCCACAAGCGCATCCTCAAGCCCTTGGCGCAGGCGGGCCTGCCGCTTTATGCCCAGCATGTGGATCCCATGGATACGGGTACGCTGGTCGACATGTTCCGCGCCGAGCGCGATGCCTGTCTCCTAGGAACGGACGCGGTGCGTGACGGCGTTGACGTGCCCGGCGACAGCTTGCGTCTCATCGTGCTTGACCGCGTCCCCTGGGGAACGCCAACAATTCTCGAACGCGCGCGGCGCGAGGCCTTCGGCGGCAATGCCTATACCGACATGGTGGTGCGCCTGCGGCTGCGGCAAGCCTTTGGAAGACTGATACGGAAAGACGGCGACCGGGGCTGTTTCGTGATCCTCGATCCCAGACTGGCGAGCCGGTTCACGACGGCATTTCCGCCCGGTGTTACGGTTTCGCGGCTAGGGCTCGTCGATGCGATCGAGGCGGTCAAAGGCTTCGCGCTGGGCGGCGGAATGAAGGCCGCTGGACAAGACTAACCGGCTCGTCTAGCCGTTGCCGCCTACGGAGAGACTATGTCAGGCACCATCAGCACCGAGCAGGCGCTCATCTACACCATGGTCACCATGTCGGGTGTCGAGGGCCACATCGATACGGCCGCTCTGGCGCAGATCGGTCACATCGTCAAACATCTGCCGATTTTCCGGTATTTTGATCACACGCGGCTTACGACCGTGGCGCAGGAGGCGGGTGAAATCCTGCAAGAGGCGGAAGGTCTGAATGCCGTCCTCGGTCTTGTCGCGGACGCGCTGGCGCCAAAACTGCGTGAAACGGCTTATGCGCTGGCCGTCGAAGTGGCGGCCGCCGACCTCGCGGTGGGCTGCGAGGAATTGCGCTTCTTGGCAATCCTGCGCGACAAGCTCGGCCTCGACAAGCTCGTCACCTCGGCCATCGAGCGCTCGGCGATTGCCCGCTATCACACGGCATGAAAAATCCGCCGTTCAATCGACGGCATGCGTGAGGTGGAGGTCAATCCACGCGCGATGAAGAAGACGCATAACGCCGCCCACAGGCCGTGATTTCAAAAGGCCGGCTCCAGCAGCCACTACCGCATATTTAGAATGAATATAACCTACTGATTTGGAATGAATTTTTAACGTGATGGATTGACAATTTTAATTCACTTCTATAACTGAGTAATTTACTCGGATATTAAAGAGAGCCAGCATGACCACCCGCCATAACGATTGTTTCGAAGACCTTCTGGCCCGGCAACCGGAGCGGCTGGTCATCACCGGCTTCCGCAGTTGCATGGCCGGTTACGATTTCTGCGACGTGGCCTGCTGGGAAGCCGCCTGGCAGTCTTATATCGGCGAACTTGGTGCCCGGCGGGCATGCTGCCTGATGGGAGAACTGCAATATTGGGTGCGGAACCTCCGCTGGCAGGCGCAGCGCGCCGTCAGTTACTTCCCGCAAGGGTGCCGCCATCTTTGCCATGACGAATGCATGGCGCTCTCCGTGGTGTCGGCTGCCCAAGGCAATGACACCAATGCCGGCTGCCTCGCAATCCAGCACCTCATCGGCTCAAGCGATCGGCGCATTGTCGATGATGTGTGGACCGCGACCCGGAGTTTCGCCAATGCGCTGACGCAATCGGATCAGCCGCTCTATCCGGTTAGCGCCACGGTAGTCGAATCCATTGCCAAAATGAACCGGCTGGTGAATGTGCAGAGTAAATATCTGCACTGACGGCGGCGTTTTTTCGCGCTCGAAAGCCGGATGATCAGCCGGCTTTGGCCTGCAAGGCCGAAATAAGCTCCGGCGTGGCTTCGCCCGTCACCTTCATGCCCGATTGCAACTGGAAAAGCCGGATGGCATTGACCGTCTGCGCCCCCATCTTGCCGTCGGGTTCGCCCACCTTGAAGCCGAGCGCGAGAGAAGCTGCTGTGCCGTCAGCACCGGATCGGCGGGGGAAACTTTCACCGCCGTCGAACCGGAAAGATTCGCTTCAGAAGGCGCATTCCAGTCCGGATTGCCGACCGCCACCACATTGGCATCGTCAACGGCGGGTTCGGGAGTCCAGGCAGCGGCACGGTCCATCACCGCCTTGAGGTTAGCGGGAGAAAAAGTCTTGGCCAGTTGACCGCTGCGCTTTTCCGCGTCCCGATCGCTCTGCTTACCGGCCAGCGTATACCAGAACAACGCTTCGGCGGGATCGATCTTCGTTCCGAGCCCGCGCTCGTACAACACCGCAAGGTTGAACTGGCTGTCTTTCAAGCCGCGCTCCGCGGCTTTGCTGAACCAGCGGAAGGCCTTGTCGTAGTTGGGCGTGCCCGCCTGATCGCCGGCTGCTATCACCGCGGCATTGTGCATGGACTTCACATTGCCGGCGTCCGCCGCGCGCTCATACCAGAGAAGGGCCGCCGCCACATCCTGGGGGACGCCCTTGCCGCGCTCGAACAGCGTGGCGATCCGGTATTGTGCCGGCGCCAGTCCACGCGATGCCGCCTCCTGGTACCAGTAGGCGGCTTTGGTGAAATCCTGGGCCACGTTCTGGCCGTCGAGATAACGGCTGGCCACGATGAACTGGGCGGTGGCATCGCCCCGCGCGGCCGCCTCGCGGAGGCTCGCGCTGCCGATCGCTGATGGCGGCTCATCGGCCTGTTCGGCGGAAGTTCCGGGCTCCGCCACGATCGAGGTCAAGGAAGCGTCGGTTTTTTTGACGGGCAAGGCCCCGGTCAGAATACCGTCGGACAGAACCATGCCGGTTGTGGCAGATGGCGATTGCGCCACACCCTTATCCGGCCATGAGAGGATCGAGCCATCGCCCGTGGACTTGGGCAGCACAACTGCCTGGTCCTGTTTTTCGGTTGCGCCATCGGCCGTTTGCGCAACGGCGAGGCGATTGACCGTCAATTCAATGGCACTTGATTGCGGCGGCGGCTTTGCCGATCTTATCATGTTGACGGTGAAGGCCGACACGGCCATCAGCAAAACCAAACCGGCGAGAAGCAGCGTACGCCGTTTGTTGTCATTGGAGACAGCGGGCTGGATGGCGGGCGGAGGTTTGCCGCCTGAAAAATTCATGGGCTCGGGCCGGGCCACGGGCTTGGCGCGCTTGCGGAAGGGTTGCGGAAAACCGAACCGGCGATTGGCGCCTGATTTCAGCGTCAACTTTATCTCCGGGGGGAGCACGCTGGTGTGGGTGGCGGCCGCCTTGGCGGCACGGCGCGCCGCGGCGATGAAGTCATCCCCCGTGTCCTGCTGTTCACTGGCGCCCATGGAAAAATCGATCCGCTGCGGCGGGGATTCAATCGGCGGCGCCGTGAAGGCACCAGCGGTTGCCTCCGGTGCCGCAGAGCCCGTCTCCTGAAAGACAGGGGTTGGATTCTCGAAAAATTGAGGTTGGGGCGGCATCTGCGCAACATCGGGCTGCTGCGCCATGTTGAGGGCGAGCTGGTGCCCGGCGGCGGCGGTCTCGAGTTCCGCCAGCTTATTGACGATCTGTTCCAGAGTCTCGTGGACGGCCTCCAGGGTTTCCTGGTTGCGCTGATCGGAAGATTGCGCGCTCTCGCGCACCGCCCGCAAGCCTTCTTCAAGCGCCTGCATTTCCGGCGAGGGCCCGGAGGCCGGCGATTGACCCGCGAGAACACGTTCGGCCACGCGGTTTGCCGCCTCTTCGGCAGCCTCGCGCGCCAGGCCCCGGTTTTGCTCGAGGCTTTCGAAAAGCTGGGTGATGGCGCGTTCGATGGTGTCGAAATGGCCAAGCTGCTGCTCGGCGCGGCCGATGCGATCGTTGACCGCAATGAGTTGCTGTTCCAGTGCCGCTACCGCGGGGCCACCCTCCTGCAAGCGCTGGGCCTCGGCGAGGCGGTGATCGAGTTCGGCAATGCGGCGTTCAAGCTCGCTCAACTGCGGCTGGTTGCGGGTCAAGTCCTGCGTTTGATCGAGCTTGTGGGCCAGCTCGCCAAGACGGCGGTCCATCTCGGTCAAGGGGCGCATATCGGGGCTTTGGGCGACGCGCACCGACAATTGCTCGACGGCGGTTCGCAAGGCATCGACATCGCGTTCCGAAGCGGCATCGGCCTGCGCTTCCTCGACGCGCTGGTTCAGATTGCCGATCTCTCCATACAAGCGCTGGAGATCGCTGCTGCTCGCCTGATTGCCCGATGCGGCCTGCGCTTCGTTGAGCAGCCCGAGGATGCGGCTCTCGATGGCGCGCAATTCCTCTTGTGCCGAGCTCGCCGCGGTTGATTCCGAACGCTGGACGCGGCTGGCCAATTCATTGAGGCGGGTTTCGAGGCTGTTCAGGGCCGGTGCGGCTTGCAACATGTCATCGCTGGCGGAATGGGATGCCTGTTCCACCAGATTTCCAAGGCGGTCCTGCATGGCCTTGAGCGTTTCGCGGGTGCGCTTCTCGCTGACGTCGAGATGGTCAACCACATTACGGATGGCGGACTCAAGCGAGCTGTAGCCCGGCACGTCCTCGGGCTTTTCGAAATTCTTCTGGTGCGAGGCCATGGCGAGCTGGCGGCCCAGCACGGAGAGCCGTTCATTGACAGCGGTGAAGGCCTCGACGGCCTGGCGTTCATTGCCGTCGACGCGCGCCAGAATGCGGTGCAAAGTTTCCGTATCCTGGTATTGCGCAGGCGCTTCATAGGGCCGGATGGCGGCTGCCTCCTGCCCGCGCCTTGCAAGACGGGAGAGCTGCTGGGCGATGTCCTCAAGGCTGATCGCCGTTTCCTCCTGCCGCTGCTCGGGATCGATGCGGCGAGTGCTGGAAAAATCTTTGTGTGCAACGGTTGCCGGAGCGCGGGGAACCGGCTCATTTTCGTCGGATTGATCGAGAATCACCGAATTGAGCCATTCGCCCAGGGTCAATCCGGAGCGCCGGGCGGCGTGTTTTGCCGCCTCCCGGAC
>JBOHKD010000061.1:0-7041 GCA_050728895.1 Aestuariivirga sp. | reverse complement strand
CGCTGAGGGGAGACTGAACATGGCCGGTTATGAAACGCTGCTGGTGGAAAATCATGGGACTGTGCTGCTGATCCAGCTCAACCGGCCACAGGCGTTGAACGCCATCAACGGGACGCTCACCCGGGAATTGCTCCTTGTACTGAATGAATTCGGCGCCGATGCGAATTTACGCTGCGCCGTAATCACGGGGTCGGAAAAGGCTTTCGCCGCCGGTGCCGATGTCAAGGACATGACGGACAAGACGTTCGCCAACATGCTGGCTGAAAATTATTTCGCCGAGTTCGATCAAATCTCACGCATCCGCAAGCCCATCATCGCGGCGGTGGCGGGCTTTGCGCTGGGTGGCGGCTGCGAACTCGCCATGATGTGCGACTTTGTGATCGCGGCGGAGAGTGCCAAGTTCGGCCAGCCGGAAATCACGCTGGGCGCTGCACCCGGCATGGGCGGCTCGCAACGCCTGACACGGCTCGTGGGCAAATCGAAGGCCATGGACATGGTGTTGACGGGGCGGATGATGGATGCAACCGAAGCCGAGCGGGCGGGGATCGTCAGCCGCATTGTTCCGGCCGCGAAACTTGTCGAGGAGGCGCTGGGGATCGCGCGGAAAATCGCCGAGATGGCGCCGCTGGCCGTTCTCGCCAACAAGGAAATGGTGAATGCCGCGCTGGAAACATCGCTGGCGCAGGGTATCCTGTTCGAGCGGCGGCTGTTCCACAGTCTTTTCGCGCTGGACGACCGCAAGGAGGGCATGACGGCATTCATCGAGAAGCGGAAGCCGGTGTTCACCGGCAAGTGAGGGTCACATGGCACTGATCGCTTTCATCGGACTGGGCAACATGGGCGCAGGGATGGCCGCCAATCTGGTCAAGGCGGGACACAAGGTGCGGGGCTTCGATCTGTCGGACGCCGCATTGTCGCGGGCCGCCGAAGGGGGCGTTACAGGCAAGGCTTCGGTGACGGAGGCGGTTGCGGGCGCCGACGCCGTCATCACCATGCTGCAAACGGGAGTGCAGGTCCGCGCTGTTTATGAGGGCGATGTATTTGCCGCTGCCGCCAAACACGCGATCCTGATCGACGGCTCGACCATCGACGTGGCGACGGCGCGGAGCGTGGGCGAGGCAGCGGCGGCGCAGGGGTTGGAAATGGTGGATGCGCCGGTGTCGGGCGGCGTGGCCGGGGCAGTCGCCGGTACGCTCACCTTCATGGTGGGAGGAACGGCGAAAGGCTTTGCCAAGGCGCAACCCATCCTCGCCGCCATGGGCAAGACGGTGATTCACGCGGGAGGTGCTGGTTCAGGGCAGGCGGCAAAAATCTGCAACAACATGCTGCTCGGCGCTTCGATGATCGCCACGGCGGAAGCTTTCAACCTGGCGATCAAGCTCGGCCTCGACCCGCAGGTGTTCTTCGACATCAGTTCAAAAGCCTCGGGCCAGTGCTGGTCGATGACCAATTATTGCCCGGTGCCGGGGCCGGTGCCCTCCGCACCCTCCAATCGCGATTATGAGGGAGGCTTCATGGCGGCGCTGATGCTCAAGGATTTGAAGCTTGCCATCGCCGCATCGCAGGCGACGGGCGCCAAGGTGCCTATGGGAGCGCTGGCAGAGAGGCTCTATCAGAACTTCGCCGATGCCGGAGGTGCCGCGAAGGATTTCTCCGCGATCATCAAGCTGCTGGACGGGAGTTGGGAAGGGACGGGGTGAAGGCCCCCTCATCCGGCCGCGCTATCGCGCGTCCACCTTCTCCCGCGAGGGGAGAAGGGAAAGTAATTTTTGCCCCTCTCCCCTCGCGGGAGAGGGTGCCGCGGAACGCGGCGGGTGAGGGGGCGGGTATCAGGCCGTTTCCTCGAACAACTCCCTGCCGATCAGCATGCGGCGGATTTCGGAAGTGCCGGCGCCAATCTCATAAAGCTTGGCATCGCGCAGGAGACGGGCGGCGGGATAATCCTCGGTGTAGCCGTTGGCGCCGAGCGCCTGAATGGCGGCCAGCGCCATCCGGGTCGCATGTTCCGCTGCGTAGAGAATGCAGCCCGCGGCATCCTTGCGTGCCGTCTCGCCCCGGTCGCAGGCTGCGGCCACCGCATAGACATAGGCGCGGGCAGCACTCCGCGTCACATACATGTCGGCGAGCTTGGCCTGCATGAGCTGGAATTCGCCGATGGGTTTGCCGAATTGCTGGCGTTCGTGGATATAGGGCACCACGGCATCGAGACATGCCGCCATGATGCCAAGGGGGCCCGCCGCCAGCACGACGCGCTCATAATCAAGCCCCGACATCAGGATGCGCACACCTTGGCCCTCTTCGCCGAGGCGGTTTTCAAACGGCACTTCGCAATCGGTGAAGATGAGTTCACAAGTGTTGGAACCCCGCATGCCGAGCTTGTCGAGTTTTTTTCCGGTGGAAAATCCGGCCATGGTGTTTTCGACGAGAAAGGCGGTGATGCCTTTGGCGCCGGCGGCGGGATCTGTCTTGGCATAGACGACAAGTGTTGCGGCGTCGGGGCCGTTGGTGATCCACATCTTGCGGCCGTTGAGGATGTAGCGATCGTTGCGCTTCCCGGCCTGGAGCTTCATGGAGACGACATCGGAGCCAGCCTCCGACTCCGACATGGCGAGTGCGCCCACATGTTCGCCCGAGATGAGTTTTGGCAGAAAGCGCTGCTTCTGTTTCGCCGTGCCGTGGCGGTTGATCTGGTTGACGCAGAGATTTGAGTGCGCGGCGTAAGAGAGCGCAACGGAGGCTGAGGCGCGGCTCAATTCCTCCGTGACCACGCAATGGGCGAGATAGCCCATGGCGATACCGCCATAGTCCTCGCTCGCGGTGATGCCGAGAATGCCGAGCGCTCCCATCTCCGGCCAGAGGTGCATGGGAAACCGATTGGAGCGGTCTATTTCGGCGGCGATGGGGGCCACGCGATCACGGGCAAAGCGGCGCACGGTTTCCCGCAGCGCTTCAATGTCGCTTCCCAACGCGAAATTCAGGCCGGCTTCATACATGCCGTTTCAACCATACGCCGATTGCGGCGGCTCTCAAATCCGGAGTAGCATGAATTCATGAAAAACGGCTCGCCCTTGCGGCTGCATATCCCTGAATCGCGATTTCGGCCGGGGGATGTGCCGGATTTCAGTTATCTCGATTTGCCGAAGGCGGGGGAAGCGAAAAAGCCGAAGACCGACGCCAAAGCATCGGCGACGCGCGATCTGGCCTATGGCTTGGTGCGGGTGATCGACGATAAGGGTGCGGCACAGGGCCCATGGAACCCGAAGCTCGACGCGGAAACACTGCGCAAGGGTCTTCGCGCCATGCTGCTGACGCGGGCGCTGGACGACCGCATGTTCAGGGCGCAGCGGCAAGGCAAGACGCCGTTCTACATGAAATGCACCGGCGAGGAGGGGGTGGCGGTGGCGGCGGCGCTGGCACTCAACCCGGACGATATGTGTTTTGCATCCTACCGCCAGCAAGGACTTCTCATCGCGCGCGACTGGCCGATGTTCGATCTGATGTGCCAAGTCTATGCCAATTCGGGCGACCGGCTGAAGGGAAGGCAACTGCCCGTGCTCTATTCGGTGCGGGAGGCCAGCTTCTTTTCGCTGTCGGGAAATCTCGGCACGCAGTTTCCGCAAGCCGTGGGCTGGGCCATGGCATCGGCCTACAAGCGTGACACGCGGATCGCCGCCACCTGGATCGGCGAGGGGGCTTCGGCGGAAGGCGATTTCCACCAGGCGCTGACCTTCGCCGCCGTCTATCATGCGCCGGTCATTCTCAATCTGGTCAATAATCAATGGGCGATCTCGTCGAGCCAGGGGGTGGCGGGCGGCGAGGAAACGACTTTCGCTTCGCGCGCCGTGGGCTTCGGCTTTCCCGGCATTCGCGTCGACGGCAATGATTTTCTCGCCGTTTACGCGGTGACGCGCTGGGCCGCCGAGCGGGCCCGCGCCAATCATGGACCCACCCTCATCGAGCATTTCACCTACCGCGCGGCACCGCACTCCACCAGCGACGATCCGAGCCGCTACCGCGCCGGCGACGAGTATCAGCATTGGCCACTGGGCGATCCCATCAACCGGCTCAAGGCCCACCTTATGCACGGGGGCGAATGGGACGAAACGCGGCACAAGGCGCTCACCACCGAGGTGGACGAACATGCCGATGCCGCGAACAAGAAAGCCCAGAAGCTCGGCGTTCACGGCGGCGGGCCCTATCACGATCCCGGCAGCATGTTCGAGGATGTTTACAAGGAGATGCCCTGGCATTTGCGCGAGCAGCAGAAGCAACTGAACGACGCCACCGCCGGGAGCGCCAAGAAATGACGGCGATGAACATGGTGCAGGCGCTCAATTCGGCGATGGACGTGATGCTGGCGCGCGACGCAAACGTGCTGATCTTCGGCGAGGATGTCGGTTTTTTCGGCGGCGTATTCCGCGTGACCGACGGGTTGCAGCAGCGCTACGGCGAGACGCGCGTGTTCGATGCGCCCATCGCCGAGAGCGGCCAGATCGCGGTGGCGATCGGCATGGGGGCCTATGGTTTGCGTCCGGTGGTCGAATGCCAATTCGCCGATTATATCTATCCGGCGTTCGACCAGCTCGTTTCGGAAGCAGCGCGACTGCGCTATCGCTCGGGCGGGGAATTTAACGCGCCGATCACGGTCAGGGCACCCTATGGCGGCGGCATCTTTGGCGGGCAGACTCACAGCCAGAGCCCCGAGGGACTGTTCACTCATGTCTGCGGCCTCAAGACCGTGATCCCGTCCAACCCTTACGACGCCAAGGGACTGCTGATCAGCGCCATCGAGGATGACGATCCGGTTTTATTCTTCGAGCCGAAGCGGCTCTATACCGGCCCTTTCGATGGCCATCACGACAGACCGGTTGAAACCTGGGGCAGGCATCCGGCGGGCGAGGTTCCAGCCGACTATTATTCGATCCCGCTGGGCAAGGCGGCGGTGGTGCGGAAAGGCGAGGCGCTGACCATTCTCGCTTATGGCACCATGGTGCATGTGGCGCTGGCGGCTGCCGCCGAGACCGGCATTGACGCGGAAATCCTCGATCTCCGCACGCTGATGCCGGTCGATATCGAAGCGATTGAGGCCTCGGTGGAAAAAACCGGGCGCTGCCTGATCGTGCATGAAGCGACGCGGACCAGCGGCTATGGGGCGGAGCTTTCCGCCCTGGTGCAGGAGCGCTGCTTCTATCACCTCGAAGCGCCGATCTTGCGCGTCACCGGATGGGACACGCCTTACCCGCAGGAGTTCGAATGGGAGTATTTCCCGGGGCCCGCGCGGGTCGGTGAAGCGATCCGCAAGATTATGGGTGGGTAGTATGACCAAAGGTCCTCACCCTGAGGTGCGAGCGGAGCGAGCCTCGTGCTTCGAGGGCCGCGTTCCGCGGCCACCTCAGCATGAGGAAATAATCCTCACCCTGAGGTGCGAGCGTCAGCGAGCCTCGAAGGGTCGAGGCTTTGCCTTTGGCAAAGCACCTCAGCATGAGGAACGGGAGATCTGAGGACCATGGGACGGTTTGTTTTCAAATTGCCGGATGTGGGCGAAGGCACCGCCGAAGCGGAAATCGTCAAATGGCATGTGAAGCCCGGCGACGAGATCGGCGAAGATCAGCCGCTCGTCGATATCATGACCGACAAGGCGACGGTGGAAATCGTGTCGCCGGTCGCGGGCCGCGTCGTGTCGCGCAAGGGCGAGGAGGGAGCCAAGGCGGCGGTCGGCTCGGAGCTTGTGGTGTTCGAGGTCGAGGGTAGCGAGGCGGAGCCGGAAGTGCCAGAGCGACCTCCGGATCAAGTCCGGGGGCAGGCCCCTTCCCACAGGGGGGAGGGAGGAGTAGGCGGCAAGGGGCTGGCATCACCCGCGGTGAGAGCGCGCGCCGCCGCGCTGGGGATCGATCTTTCAACCGTTGCCGGAACGGGGCCAACATCCATCGTCCAGCATGGCGACCTCGATCAAATCCTGATTGCGCGGCAGGCTGCTCAATCAGTCCCTACGAAGCTGACGATAGGGCTTAAGGAAGAAGGCGTCGAAGACATCAAGATATTCGGCCTTAGGCGGCGCATCGCCGAACGGATGCTGGATGCCAAGCGGCGCATCCCGCATTTCGCCTATGTCGAGGAAGTGGATGTAACGGAGCTTGAGACTTTGCGGGCCGCGCTAAACGCCGCGAGTGGAACGCGCGGCCGCCTGACCATGCTGCCGTTTCTGATCCGTGCACTGGTCAAGGCGATTGCGAAACATCCCGGCGTCAATGCCCATTTCGACGACGCGGCGGGTGTGATCCGGCGATTCAAATCGGTGCACGCGGGGATCGCCACACAGACGGAGCGCGGGCTCCTGGTGCCGGTGATCTACAACGCGCAGAGCCTGGATTTGTACGGGCTGGCAGTCGAGATCGCGCGGTTAAGCGAAGCGGCGCGTGCCGGCAAATCCCACCGCGAGGAGCTTTCCGGTTCCACCATAACAGTAACAAGCCTCGGCGCATTGGGCGGGATCGCCGCGACGCCGATCATCAATCCGCCGGAAGTCGCCATCATCGGCGTCAATCGCATCGCCGAGCGGCCGGTGGTTCGAGACGGCGCCATCGTTATCCGCAAAGTGATGAACCTGTCATCGTCCTTCGATCACCGGATCGTCGATGGCTATGAGGCGGCGACTTTCATAAAGGCGGTGAAAGACATGCTCGAAGCTCCGGCCACTCTCGTTGATGCCTGAACTCAGGATATCGGATGTAGGGCAGATCGATACGGTGTGGTTCAGGAAGACGAGCTTGTTTGTTTAGACCCCTCATCCCCGGCTTCGCCGGACCTTCTCCCGCAAGGGGAGAAGGAAAGATGGAGAATATGCATGCTGAAGAGATCGAAAACCATCATCACCTGCGCCATCACAGGGTCGATCCATACGCCGTCGATGTCGCCGCATCTGCCGGTGACGCCGGATGAAATTGCAAGTCAGGCGGTGGCAGCGGCGGAGGCCGGGGCGGCGATCCTGCATCTTCATGCGCGCGATCCTGAAACCGGCAAGCCTTCGGGCTCCACGGAAAT
>JBOHKD010000060.1:0-7177 GCA_050728895.1 Aestuariivirga sp. | reverse complement strand
GCGGCTTGGCGCGCTGTGTATCCTTGTAGGCATCGAGCATGGCGCCGATTTTCTTGCCCATGCCGGCGCAGGCCCAGCCGAGGTGGGTTTCAAGAATCTGGCCCACGTTCATGCGGCTTGGCACACCGAGCGGGTTTAACACGATATCGACATGCGTGCCGTCTTCGAGGAACGGCATGTCTTCGACCGGAACGATCTTGGAGACCACTCCCTTGTTGCCGTGGCGGCCCGCCATTTTGTCGCCCGGCTGGATCTTGCGCTTCACGGCGACGAAGACCTTGACCATTTTCATCACGCCGGGCGGCAATTCGTCGCCGCGTTGCAGTTTCTCGACTTTGTCGAGGAAACGGTTTTCCAGGCGCTTCTTCGACTCTTCGTACTGCTGCTTCATGGCCTCGAGTTCGGCCAGAGCCTTGTCCTTGCCGAGCGTGACATTCCACCACTGCGAGCGCGGAATATCGTCGAGATTCTTGTCGGTGATCTTGCCTTCGATCTTGTGGCTGCGGGGACCGCTCACTGCTTCCTTGCCGTGCAGAAACCCGCGCAGACGACCGTAGGAGTTGCGGTCGAGGATGGCGAGCTCGTCGTCGCGGTCCTTGGCGAGGCGCTCGATTTCCTCGCGCTCTATGGCGAGCGCGCGCTCGTCCTTGTCGACGCCGTGGCGGTTGAATACCCGGACTTCGACGACCGTGCCCGAAACGCCCGGTGGCAGCTTCAGCGACGTATCGCGGACATCGGAGGCTTTTTCGCCGAAGATGGCGCGCAGCAGCTTTTCTTCCGGTGTCATCGGGCTTTCGCCCTTCGGCGTGATCTTGCCGCACAGGATGTCGCCCGGCTTCACTTCGGCACCGATATAGACGATGCCGGCTTCGTCGAGGTTCTTCAGCGCTTCCTCGCCGACGTTCGGAATATCGCGGGTGATTTCCTCGGGCCCAAGCTTGGTGTCGCGCGCCATGACATCGAATTCCTCGATGTGAATCGAGGTGAATACGTCGTCCTTGACGATGCGCTCCGAAAGCAGGATCGAGTCTTCGAAATTGTAACCGTTCCACGGCATGAAGGCCACGAGCACGTTCTGGCCGAGCGCCAGATCGCCCAAATCCGTCGAGGGGCCGTCGGCGATGATATCGCCCGCCTTCACCTGATCGCCCACGCGCACCAGCGGACGCTGGTTGATGCAGGTGTTCTGGTTGGAGCGCTGAAACTTGGCCAGGGTAAAGATATCGACACCCGACTTCGACGGGTCGGTTTCCTCCGTGGCGCGGATGACGATGCGCTTGGCATCGACTTGATCGACCACGCCGTTACGCCGCGCCGCGACGGCAGCGCCTGAGTCGCGGGCCACCACCGATTCCATGCCCGTGCCCACCAGCGGCGCGTTGGTGCGCACCAGCGGCACGGCCTGGCGCTGCATGTTGGAACCCATCAGCGCCCGGTTGGCGTCGTCGTTTTCAAGAAACGGAATGAGCGCCGCCGCCACCGAGACAAGCTGCTTCGGCGACACATCGACGAAATCGATCCGGTCGGCGGGTACCGTCAGCACGTCACCCGCGTGCCGCGCGATCACCAGATCTTCGGCAAAGCTGTGGTCTTTTTTCAGCTCCACGTTCGCCTGGGCAATGTAGTGCTTGGTTTCCTCGATGGCCGAGAGATAGAGCACATCCTTGGTCACCTTGCCGTTCACCACCTTGCGGTAGGGAGTTTCGATGAAGCCGTACTTGTTCACCCTTGCGTAGGTGGCCAGCGAATTGATGAGTCCGATATTCGGGCCTTCCGGCGTTTCGATCGGGCAGATGCGGCCATAGTGGGTGGGATGCACGTCGCGGACTTCGAAGCCGGCGCGCTCGCGGGTGAGACCGCCCGGCCCCAGGGCCGACAGGCGGCGCTTATGAGTGATCTCGGACAACGGGTTGGTCTGATCCATGAATTGCGAAAGCTGCGAGGAGCCAAAGAATTCCCGCACGGCGGCGGCCGCCGGCTTGGCGTTGATCAAATCATGCGGCATCACCGTGTCGATATCGACCGAGGACATGCGCTCCTTGATGGCGCGCTCCATGCGCACTAGGCCCAAACGGTACTGATTCTCCATCAGCTCGCCCACCGAGCGCACGCGGCGGTTGCCCAGGTGATCGATGTCATCCACCTCGCCCTTGCCATCGCGCAGGTCGTGCAATGTCTTGATGACGCAAAGAATATCGTCCCGGCGCAGCACCCGCATGGTGTCGGGCACGTCCAGTTCGAGACGCATGTTCATCTTCACGCGGCCAACGGCGGAAAGGTCATAGCGCTCGGAATCGAAGAACAAACCATGGAACAGGGTTTCCGCCGTCTCGCGCGTCGGCGGCTCGCCGGGGCGCATGACGCGGTAGATTTCAATGAGTGCCTGCTCGTAGCTGCCGGACTTGTCGGCCTTGAGCGTATTGCGGATATAGGCGCCGGTGTTGATGTAATCGATATCGAGGAGGTTGAGCGTGGCGAACCCCGCCTCCTTCAGCGCCGCCAGCAACTTCTCGTCGATCTCGTCCCCGGCTTCGGCATGGATTTCACCGGTCTTTTCGTTGACGAGTTCATCGGCGATATAAAGCCCGTGCAAATCCTCATCGCGCACCAGAAGTTCTTTGACGCCGTCCTCGGAAATTTTGCGGGCAAGGCGCGGCGTGATCTTTGTGCCGGCCTCGACCACAATTTGCTTCGACTTGGCGTCGACCAGATCGACAGCGGGTTTGATGCCCTTCAAACGATTGCCGTCGAACGGCGTCTTCCAGCCGCCCTTGGCGAGCGTATAATGTACGATGTTGTAGAAATGGTGCAAAATCTGCTCGTCATTGAGTCCCAGCGCATAAAGCAGCGTGGTGACGGGCAGCTTGCGGCGCCGGTCGATGCGGGCATGGATGATATCCTTGGCGTCGAATTCGAAATCGAGCCAGGAGCCGCGATAGGGAATAACCCGCGCCGCGAACAGCAGCTTGCCGGATGAATGGGTCTTGCCCTTGTCATGATCGAAAAAGACGCCGGGCGAACGGTGCATCTGCGAGACGATGACGCGTTCGGTGCCGTTCACCACAAAGGTGCCGTTGGACGTCATGAGCGGAATATCGCCCATATAGACGTCCTGCTCCTTGATATCCTTGACCGACTTGGCCTGGGTATCGGGATCGATCTCGAACACGATAAGGCGCAGTGTGACCTTCAAGGGCGCGGCGTATGTCATGCCGCGCTGCTGGCATTCGTCCACGTCGAACTTCGGCGGCTCGAACTCATAGCGCACGAATTCCAGCATGGCCTGGCCGGAAAAGTCGGTAATCGGGAACACCGACTTGAAAACCGCCTGAAGTCCGTCGGCAATCCGTCCACCGGCCGGTTCCTTCATCTGCAGGAACTGGTCGTAGGACTCGCGCTGCACTTCGATCAGGTTGGGCATTTCGGCGACTTCAATGCCCTTGCCAAACACTTTACGGATGCGTTTGCGGCTAGCGACGGTATGGGTCTCGGCCATGGTTTTCCTTAAGCGTTCTCTACAAGCATGATCGGCGGCTTCTCCGGGCTTCTGTTTTTTCAGAAGATCGGCCAAGCCGCTGTGAAACTACGCAAAATGACTCCGGCGGCGCTCCGCGATTAGCGCTCGCCGCCGGGTAATTCGTTACTTCAGCTCAACCTTGGCGCCCGCCGCCTCAAGCTTCTTCTTCATCGCCTCGGCGTCGGCCTTGTTGATGCCTTCCTTGACCGGTTTGGGAGCGCCCTCCACCAGATCCTTGGCTTCCTTGAGGCCAAGTCCGGTGATGGCGCGGACTTCCTTGATCACTTCGATCTTCTTTTCTCCGGCGGCGGCGAGAACGACCGTGAATTCGGTCTTCTCTTCCACCGGAGCAGCGGCCGCACCGCCGCCCGCGGCAGCTACAGCCACCGGCGCCGCGGCGGAAACGCCCCACTTTTCTTCGAGCATCTTGGAAAGCTCGGCAGCCTCAAGAACCGTGAGGCTCGAGAGGTCGTTTACGATCTTGCTGAGATCAGCCATCTTATTTTCTCACTTTCAGTCGGTTTGGTTGCAACATTGGTTGGGGCGGCCGTCAGGCAGCCTGTTCTTTGGTGGCATAGGCATTGATCACGCGGGCGATCTGGCCGCCGGGAGCCGCCAGCACACCCGCGATGCGGGTGGCCGGAGCCTGAAGCAGGCCGATAATCTTGCCCCTCAACTGGTCGAGCGAGGGCAAATCTGCGAGAGCCTTGACCGCATTGGCATCCAGCACGGTCTTGCCAAGCGCTCCGCCGAGGACAACGAATTTCTCGTTGATCTTGGCGAAGGCAGCAGCGACCTTCGGCGCCGAAACGGGATCGGCGGCGTAAGCCAGCATGGTCGGACCGGTGAAAAGGTCTGTGATCCCGTTTGCGTCAGTGCCATTTAGAGCAAGCTTGGCGAGACGGTTCTTCGCTACCTTCACGGTAGCGCCAGCCTGGGCCATCTTGTTACGCAGGTCGTTGACCTGGTTCACGGTTAGACCCTTGTTGTGGGCCACAACGATCACGCCGGTGGTTTTGAACACCTGGTTGAGCGATGCGACGAGCTCTTGCTTTTCAGCTCTTTCCACTTGCTCTCTCCTTTTTGGCGCGTGCCCCGAGGGGCTTCGCGCCGTTGGCCCAACCGTTCAAACTTCACCTACCTAGACAGGCGAGGCTCAAACGGCGCTCACTTGCCTGTCCCTCGCCCTTGCGAGGCGAGTTCCTTGAGGTCCAAACCGATTTGCGATCCCCGTATATGGAGATCCAATTCCGTTTTGACACCCATCTCATGCAGGCTTGGCGGTTTAAGCGAGGATTCCCCTCACGCCTGCAATCTCGGACAGGTATTCCAGGATCAAAAAGACCCTGTGACCGGTTGAAAAACCTTGCGATTTTTCAACCGGAAATTCGTTACGCCGATCCCGCCGGCGCTGTCACGCTGGCCAGATCGAGCTTCAGGCCGGGGCCCATGGACGAAGAAATAGACAATTTCTTGACGTAAGTACCCTTGGTGGTGGCGGGCTTGGCTTTCACAACGGCATCGACAAACGCCCTTATGTTGCCGGCGATCTGCTCTTCCGAAAAACTCGCCTTGCCGATGCCGGCCTGCACGATGCCGGCCTTTTCGGCGCGAAACTCAACCGCTCCACCCTTGGCGGCCTTGACGGCGGCGGTTACATCCATCGTCACCGTGCCGACTTTGGGGTTCGGCATCATGCCGCGAGGGCCGAGTACCTTGCCCAGACGGCCGACGAGACCCATCATGTCCGGGGTCGCGATGCAGCGGTCAAAGTCGATCGTGCCCTTGTTGACGATCTCGAAGAGGTCCTCGGCGCCGACCACGTCGGCTCCGGCCTTCTTCGCTTCCTCGGCCTTGGCGCCCTTGGCGAACACGCCGACGCGAACCGTGCGGCCTGAGCCGTTCGGCAGGGTGCATACGCCCCGCACCATCTGGTCCGAATGGCGCGGATCGACGCCGAGGTTCATGGCGACCTCGATGGTCTCGTTGAACTTGGCATTGGCGCGGGCCTTTACCAGTTTCACCGCCTCATCGAGGCTGTAGAATTTGCTGCGGTCAAGGCCGGTCTTGTTGTTTTCAATGCGCTTGGCCATGGGCTTACTCCACAACCTGCAGGCCCATGGACCGGGCGGAACCGGCAATCTCGCGGGCGGCGGCGGTAACATCGCGGGCGTTCATGCCCTTGAGCTTCTGTTCAGCGATCTCGCGGCACTGGGCCATCGTCACCGTACCGGCGCTGACCTTGCCAGGCTCCTTGGAGCCCGCCGTAATCTTCGCCGCCTTCTTGAGGAAGAAAGAGGCCGGCGGCGATTTCATCTCGAAGGTAAAGGATTTGTCCTGATAGGCGGTGATTACCACGGGAATGGGCGAGCCCTGCTCCATCTTCTGGGTGGCCGCGTTGAACGCCTTGCAGAATTCCATGATGTTGAGGCCCCGCTGACCTAGTGCGGGGCCGATCGGCGGAGACGGATTTGCCTGTCCCGCCGGCACTTGCAGTTTTATGTAGCCGACAACTTTCTTGGCCATTTATGTTCCCTCGCCGGTTTCCGGCTGGTTGAGGTTAGTGGTCCGGCTCATCGCCTCCCACCATGGTTACCGGATCTTCTCGACCTGGTTGTATTCGAGTTCGATAGGCGTGGGCCTGCCGAAAATGGAAACGGCAACCTTGAGCCGCGACCGTTCTTCGTCAACTTCCTCCACCTGACCGGAGAAGGAAGCAAAAGGACCGTCGGCGACCCGAACCTGCTCGCCGATTTCGAAAGTGATAGATGCCTTGGGACGCTCGACACCCTCGGCCACCTGGTTGAGGATGCGCGCCGCCTCCGCGTCGGTGATTGGGATCGGCTTGTTATCCGAACCCAGGAAGCCTGTCACCTTCGGCGTGTTCTTGATCAGATGGAACGCCTGATCGGTCAGTTCCATCTTGACCAGCACATAGCCGGGAAAGAAGCGCCGTTCGCTCTTGATCTTGCGGCCGCGGCGGACTTCCACCACTTCCTCGGTCGGCACCAGAACCTGCTCGAACAGATCGCCAAGCCCCTTCTGAACCGATTGTTCCCGGATCGAATCGGCAACTTTTTTCTCGAAATTCGAGTAAGCGTGAACGATGTACCAGCGCTTTGTCATCTCAGTTCCGTCCGTGTTCCCGGCTTAAACGCCGAGGAGAAGTTTGATGCCCCACTTCAGCAACGCATCGGCGGCAAGAAAGAATAGCGACGCCGCGACCACCATAACCAGAACCATGGTGGTCGAGATCATGGTCTCCTTGCGCGAAGGCCACGTTACCTTGGCGGCTTCATCACGGACTTGCTGGATGAAGGTAAAAGGATTGGTCTTGGCCATCTGGCTTCCTTAAGTTTCCGCTTGCGCGGGTTATTTCGTATTGGCAGGGGCAGAAGGGCTCGAACCCTCGACCTGCGGTTTTGGAGACCGCCGCTCTACCAACTGAGCTATACCCCTTTTCAGGTGTCAGATATCAGTGGTCAGGTATCAAGAAGCAAGTCTGATTACTGACCTCTGATCCCTGATTACTCCGTAATCTTCGCCACCACCCCGGCGCCGACGGTACGGCCGCCTTCGCGGATGGCGAAACGCAGTTTTTCTTCCATGGCGATGGGCGTGATCAACTCAACCGCAAACGAGATGTTGTCTCCCGGCATC
>JBOHKD010000059.1:0-7220 GCA_050728895.1 Aestuariivirga sp. | reverse complement strand
TCACCGAGGTGACGACGGAAATTCCCCGCGCGCGCTCAATCGACATCCAGTCGGAACGGGTGCGCCGCCTGTCGCCCTTGGCACGCACCTGGCCCGCAAGCTGGATGGCGCCGCCGAACAGCAGGAGCTTCTCGGTGAGCGTGGTCTTGCCGGCGTCGGGGTGCGAGATGATGGCGAAGGTCCGCCGCCGCGAAACCTCGTCTTCCAGGGTATTTGCCACGTGATTTCCGATTGATAGGCGGGCTGTCTCCTAGCCGGGTTCGCGGTTACCGTCCAGCAATCGCTTGTTGCCCGGAGTTTCAAGCCGTGGCAGGTGAGAAACATGGGCGAGCTGGCACTTGTTGGCGATATCGGTGGCACCAATTCGCGCTTCGGGTTGGTGGAACCGGGTACGCTTATCATCCGCGACATCGACGCGCTCAGGAATGACGATTTCAATTCCCTGGAGGAAGCTCTCGGTCATTATTTGAAGTCGCGAGCCATCAAATCGCTTGCCGCGGCGGCCCTTGCCGTGGCGGGGCCGGTGCAGGGGGAAACGGTGGCGCTTACCAATCGCTCCTGGCGTTTTACGCGCGAAAGCCTGCGCAAGGCGGCAGCGGCCAAACGCTTGCTGCTGCTTAATGATTACGAGGCGCTGGCCCTGTCGCTGCCCCATTTGGCGGACGCCGATCTCGTGCAAATCGGCGGAGAAGCGCCATCCATGCCTGGCGTCAAAATTGTCCTCGGCCCCGGAACCGGGCTTGGCATGGCGGCGTTGGTTCCTCTGCCTCAGGGCGGCTGGATGGCGCTTCCCGGCGAAATCGGCCACACCAATTTGCCGGTTGTGACCCAGGAGGAGTTCGATTGGCGGGCCAAAATGACTCTGCCAAAAAAGCTTTTTGAAGCGGAGGACGCGCTTACCGGCGCCGGTCTCTTAAGGATGTACAAAGCTCTGCTTCCCTCTGACTTGCCGGCAACGCCGGAAGCTATAGTGGGGGCCGCATTGGCGAACACCGATGCCGCCGCAGTCCGAACTCTTGACCAGTTCATCGTATGGCTGGCGCGCATTGCCGGCGACGCGGCGATGACATTGCAGGCTCGAGGCGGCGTTTATCTAGCGGGCGGCATCGTGCCATCGATTGCCGCGAGGTTGCAGGAGGGAACGTTCCGGACCATCTTTCAGGAGAAGGGCAGACTCGCCCATGTCATGCGGCCGATTCCGGTTTATGTCATTATCGACCGGCACCCGGCATTGAAGGGCTGTGCCGCGGCAATCACGAAATGAGGTCCTGTCATGCGCAAGGAAACCGACATTCTTCTCGTCATCGATGTGCAGAACGATTTCTGCCCCGGAGGACAACTGGCCGTGCCCAGCGGGGATGAAGTGGTTCATATCGTCAATCGTCTCGCCCATGGTTTCAAGCATGTGGTTTTAACCCAGGATTGGCACACGGCGGGACATTCCTCGTTTGCCTCAAGCCATGAAGGTAAAAATCCGTTCGAACAAATCACCATGTCCTACGGCCAACAGACCTTGTGGCCCGATCACTGCATTCAGAACACGAGAGGTGCTGCCTTTCACCCGGGGCTCGATATTCCGCATGCGGAGCTTATCCTGCGCAAGGGTTTTCGTCCCGAAATCGACAGCTATTCCGCCTTCTTCGAAAACGACCGCAAGACGCCGACCGGGCTGGCGGGCTATCTCAAGGAACGCGGTTTCAATAAGATAACCTGCGTCGGCCTCGCCTTCGATTTCTGCGTGCGCTACTCGGCCGAGGATGCAAGCGCGCTCGGCTTCGAGACCGAGGTGATCGAGGCGGCTTGCCGTTCCATCGATCTCAACGGTTCGGTGGCGGCCACGCATCGGTCCTTCTCCGAACGCGGCGTCGTGCTGGCATGAGCGTCATCGCGCACCGCAACCGTGTCCTCATCGAAATCGAGAATGAGGCGTGCCATGCCGGGCGCGAGGGTCGGGGGCAGTGACCGCTAGCGCCGCGGCATGACCGTACTGTTGCAACGACGGGGTCGTTAGCGCCTCCCCGTTTCCTCACAAGACAGAGCTTCCATGACAAACGAATGACAAGGCTCGTGACTGATAATCTTTATGGCTTGCTGGACCGCAGCTTTGTAGCAGCCGGGGGCAAGACCGCCATTCGCACTCCGGAGAACGAATTTAGGCTCACCTACGTGGAGCTGCGCCGCGCCGTCTCCCGCTATGCCAATGCGCTCGTGGCGCTTGGCGTGGAACCAGGCCAGCGCATTAGCGTACAGGCGGAGAAATCCGTATCTGGTGTTCTGCTCTATCTGGCGTCTCTCAAAGCCGGCGCCGTCTATCAGCCGCTCAATCCGGCCTATACGGAATCCGAGACCGATTATTTCATCGGCGACGCGGAGCCTAGAGTGATCGTCTGCGATGCCTCGCGCCTTGCTTCCATGCGCCGTGTGGGCGAGCGTCACAAAGTCGTATCGGTCATCGCTCTCGATGGCGCGGAAAGCTCGCTCACAAGCCTCGCTGGCCGCATGGACGAGCACCACGAAACCGTAGCCCGCGCGGCCTCCGATCTCGCAGGCCTTCTCTACACTTCGGGCACCACGGGTAAATCCAAGGGCGCCATGATCACCCATGGCAATCTCGCCTCCAATGCCCTCACCCTGCTGAAGCTCTGGAGCTTTCGTGACGGTGATCGCCTGTTGCACGCGCTGCCGATATTCCATGTGCATGGGTTGTTCGTGGCGCTCAACACCACCTTTCTCTCCGGAGCCGAGATCATCTGGCTTGAGAAGTTCGATGTGGGCGCGGTAATTGCCGCCCTGCCGCAAGCAAGTCTGATGATGGGTGTGCCCACATTCTATACGCGTCTTCTCGCATCGCCGGATTTCACGGTTGAAACTTGCCGTCACATGCGCCTTTTCATTTCAGGCTCGGCACCGCTCCTTGCCGAAACCCACCGGCACTTCAGCGCCCGCACGGGACACACCATTCTCGAGCGCTACGGCATGACCGAAACCGGCATGATCGCGTCGAACCCCTATGACGGCCAGCGCATCGCCGGCACCGTGGGCTTCTCGCTTCCCGATGTTTCTGTGCGGATTGCCGGCGCGCAGCCCGGCGTTCTGGAGGTCAAGGGCCCCAATGTGTTCAAGGGTTATTGGCGGAGGCCCGAGGCAACCGCCGAGGCGTTCACGGAGGACGGCTATTTCGTCACCGGGGATGTGGGAACGATCGATGCCGATGGCCGCATCAGCATCGTCGGGCGCGCCAGCGACGTCATCATCTCCGGCGGCCTTAATGTCTATCCAAGGGAGATCGAAGCGGCAATCGATGCCCTGCCGGGTGTCGCCGAGTCGGCCGTTGTCGGCGTGCCGCATCCCGATTTCGGCGAGGGCGTCATCGCCGCTGTCACGGCCCGAGGCCCGCTTGCCCCCGAGGCCTTGATGATCGCTGAACTTGCTACACGGCTTGCCGGATTCAAGGTGCCGAAACGCATCTTGCTTATGGACGAACTACCGCGAAACGCCATGGGCAAAGTCGAGAAGGGGGAGCTGCGCCGACGCTATCAAACGATCTTCGGCACATGAAACGTTCCCAAAGCCGATTAGCCGATGGCGATCGATTTTGCGGTTTCTTCGGATTGATAGGCAAGCTTGCGCATTTCCTGGGCGAGCACGGCGAATCCAGCGCCCGCGCGCCCGGCACGCGCCGCCTCGATACCGGCGTTCAGGGCCAATAATTTCAAATACCGCAGCGACTCGACGACCTCGAGAGTCTTCGATGCGGCATGGGCGAGTTCATCGGTGCGTTGCTGCATGCGTTTGTAAAGCGCGTCAATGTCGGTGACCGCACCTTCACAATAGAGGATCTCGCCGCGCTCGTTCCAGATGCCGCCGCCCGTTTCATGAACCCAGATGTCGCGCCCGTCGGCCGTGATGAGGCGGTAGTCGATATCATAATTGGCTTTGTCAGCCAGACCCCGGTTGACGGCTTCATCGACGCCGTGCAAATCATCCCGGTGTATAAGCGATGAATAGGTGCGCACCCGGTTGCCGATAATATCGTCCACGGGATAGCCAAAAATTCTTTCAATTCCTGAGGTCAGGCCAATCATCGTATAGGCTGCGTCGGCCTTGCAGCGATAAAGGAAGCCGTTGATTCTCTGGATTACGCTGTCTTCCCAACGTAGCTCTTCCATGGGTCCCGCCACTCCCCGCGCGAAAGCGCGTTTTTGGGTCTCGGATATTTAAAGCATCGTGGTGAACAACAACTTAATTCTCGTAAAGCAGGGTGCCGGTCACGGCTTGAAAATCTCGACATCGCCGGATTGTTTCACGAATACACTTCCCGAACGTTGCTCGGCTTCCGATTTTACCGCCTCGGCCGCCTCGGCGTCCCGCAACTCGCGAACCTGAGCGCAGCCTATGGTCGGGAAGTAGCGCAATTTGCGGGGCCAGAGCCCACGAAGATCGGCCGCGGCAATGGATAAGCGTTCATTGGCGAAATAATGCTCGATAAAATCGACATTCCGCGCCCCCATGTCCGACGTATTACCCGTCACATTGGCGCCGCCGAACACCTTGACCTCCAAGCGCTCCCGGCGGCCGCCCCGCGACAGAATGGCGTTGATCAGGCGTTCGATCGAATAGCTGCCGTAACGCAGCGCCTGGCTGGGATACTGGTCTTCCTTGCTCTCCGTGTCAGGCAAGAGAAAATGGTTCATTCCCCCGCAGCCAGCCACGGGATCGCGAATGCAGACCGCGACGCAGGAACCCAGAACCGTGGTCAAAAACAGGTCGGGGCGCGAGGACACATAGAAATCGCCCTGGAATATCCAGACCGCGGTTGCACCCGCCCCGGGATCGAAATGCGATTTGGGGCCGGCAGCATCGCTATCGGCGGCCAGGGCGCTATGGGCCATTTTTGTGTTTCCTGTCGTGTTCATGCTTCCATCCGCAGATTAACGCCCTTCCGTACTCTTGCATTGCGCAGAATATGCGCCGGAATGCCGGACAAGGGTAATTCCTGGCACACCGCGCCCTCGGCCACGGCGGCACCCGGCATCCCGTAGATCAGACTGGTGGCCTTATCCTGACAGGCGGTGAGCGCGCCTGCGTCGCGCATAGCCTTTAGGCCCACGGCGCCGTCCTTTCCCATCCCTGTGAGAATGATGCCAAGCGCATTGGGTCCCGCCGCCCTTGCAACCGATTCGAACAGCACATCGATCGAGGGCACGTGTCCATTGACGCGGGAGCCGTCCTCGAGCTTGCAGTGATAACCAGCACCCACGCGCCGCACTGTCAGATGGCGGTCGCCGGGTGCCACGAGAACCTGGCCGTTTGCGACCGCCATGCCGTCAACCGCTTCGCTCACCGTCATCGCACACAAATCATCCAGCCGGGTCGCGAACTGCTTGGTGAATTGCGCCGGCATGTGCACGGCCACCAGCATGGCGGGGCCATCGGCCGGCATCGCTCCGATGATATGCTGAAACACCGCCACCGACCCAGTGGAGCCGCCCATGGCAACAAGCCGGCTGGGTCCACTTGCATCTTGCGGCAATGTCAAATGATGCAGTGGGGGAACTTCATAGGGAACGAATGCCGCCGCCGCGGTCTTCACCTTGTCGATGATTTCGGTGCGAAAAGCGGGCCAGCCGGTTTCCAGCCCTTGGCTGGGCTTGGCGACAAAATCGACCGCGCCGATTTCCAGCGCCTTGAGTGTCGCGGCCGCGCCCCTTTGGGTAAGCGAGGAAACCATAACCACGGGCATTGGCCTGAGCCGCATGAGGTGTTCGAGAAATGTGAGCCCGTCCATCCCCGGCATTTCGATGTCCAGGGTGATGACGGAAGGGTTGAGGTCCTTGATTTTTTGCCGCGCTGAAAAGGGGTCGGGGGCAACGCCCACGACTTCGATGTCCGGATCGCCAGCCAAGACCTCGCGCAAAAAACTGCGCATCATGGCCGAATCGTCGACGATAAGCGCGCGCGCCGCCATCAGGCCATCCTCTTGTAAATACTCTGGCCCAAGGGCCGGAAGCGTTCGGTCACCTTGAACAAGGATTCCGAATGCCCGATGTACAAATAGCCCCCGTCGCGCATTTGACCGGCAAAGCGCTCGAACAGTCTCAACTGGTCCGCAGTATCGAAGTAAATGCTAACATTCCGGCAAAAGATCGCATCGAATTTGCCTTTCATGGGCCATGCACCATGCAGATTCAACGGATTGAAGGTGATGAGGGAGCGGAGCGCGGATGACATGCGGCCGCATCCGGTTTCGCCCGGCAGCGTTTCGACGAATTTCTGGCGCAGTTTCGGCGGAATTGAAAGCAGCTCGGCCTCCGAGTAGATGCCGAGGCGGCCGAGTTCGATCATTTCGGTGTCGATGTCGGTCGCCAGAATTTTCGCGTCCCAGCGCGGGAGATCGGCAAAAGCCCCTGACAGCGTCATGGCGATCGAATAGGCTTCCTGGCCCGACGAACAGCCGGCCGACCAGATGCGGAGTTTGCCTCCTCCATCCTTGCCGAGCCGCCCGCGCATATCCGGCAGGGCGGCTCCCGCCAGATGCTCGAAATGATGGTTCTCACGGAAAAACTCGGTCTTGTTGGTGGTAAGCGCGTTGACAAAATGCGGTAGTTCCGCATCGGCATCGGCGCCTGTGAGCATATCGCAATAAGGCGTGAAATCGTTAAGGCCCAAGGCCGTCAGCCGCTTCGAAACCCGGCGGTAAACCATGTTGCGCTTCTGTTCGGGAAGCCAGATTCCAGCATGGGCCTTGGCGAGAGCCCGGAAACAATCGAACTGGGCGCGCGACATGCGCGGCGCCCAAAAAACCGGCTCGACCAGATGACGATTTCCGTCACATCGAGAATGAGGGCGACGCGGCCGTCGCCCAAGATCGTGGCGCCGGCAATGCCGGCCACCGGATCGAGATTGTCGGCGATGCTCTTGATCACCACCTGCTGCTGGCCGACGATTTCATCGACGGTAAGCGCTATCTGACCGCCGCCTTCGATCTCGGCGATGATGGCAACCGATTGCGGAGGAACGCTTGCTGTAGCGTCACTGAACACGCGGTTGAGATGGACCAGGCCGACATAAGTGCCGCGCAGGTCGATGACTTCTCCGAACCCCGGCACCTCGCCCACATCGTTTTGCCAAGAGGCACGGCATTCGACGATGCTGGCGATGGGAATGACATAGCATTCAGTACCGGCGCGCACGATCATGCCTTCGAGAACGGCAAGGGT
>JBOHKD010000058.1:0-7245 GCA_050728895.1 Aestuariivirga sp. | reverse complement strand
AGACATAATCGAACGTGCCATTCCCATGCTGCGCATGTTGTGCCACGGCGATGGCGGGCTTGCCGTATTCCATGGTGTCGAGCACACCAACCCAGCCGGGGTGCGAGCGATTTTCGAGCGTGACGGCGTGCTCGGCCGGCCCCATAGCCACGCCGTTTATTCCGGCTATTGCCGCATGAACCAGGGCCATTCCACCGTCATCGTCGATTGCGGTCCGCCCTCGATCTGTGACAGCGGATTGGCGTTTGAATTTTCGGAAGGACCCCAGCGCATCGTCGGTTCGTGCGGCGTTCCGGCCAATGCCTCGCCCGCCTGGCGCGCCGCGGCGCAAAGCCCCGCGGCCCATTCGACGTTGCAATGGGAGGACAAACCCGCCCAGAACATCCAATCCATCCTTGGGCGGAAGATGCGGCGCGCGAAGCCAGCGCCAATCGCGGAACTTGCCATTTCCAATCATGGCACGCTGTTCAAGGCGGGGAACGCCTCTCCAGCCACGGGGTTGGGGCACTTGCATGTCCGCGAGTTGTTTCTGGCTTCCGGCGGCCATGATTTTCGCGGCGAAGATTATTTTGAACGAATCGAACCGGGTGCTCCGGCATTGAATTTTGCCATCCGCTTCCACCTCCATCCTTCCGTCAAGGCTTCCGCCGACCGCAAGGGAGCCGCCATCATGCTGCTTCTCCCCAACAAGGATGCCTGGCAGTTCTCGGCACTGGGCGGTGTCATGACGCTGGAAGAGAGCATCTATCTGGCGGGCGGCGTGGGGCCACGGCACAGCTTGCAAATTGTCATTCGCGGCTCCATCGAAAGTTCCAACCGGATCAACTGGGCCTTCAAGAAACGCGAACGTCAGGCCCGCCACAACGGCTCGGCAGCGGCGGCACCGCGACTTCCTTTCTGATGGCATAACGAGAGAGTCATGCTATGGGCAACTCTTGCGCGCTTTCCGCCTGGATGGAATCATCCAGGCGATAAAAATTCGCGCCAGATTGATCGTGGAGCATGTTGTTATCGGCAAAGCGCCCACACTTTGCCGCAACATGCTCTAGGGAGAAACCCATGCAGTGGCCCATCCGCCGCGCGCTTATTTCCGTTTCGGACAAGACGGGACTGATCGATTTCGCGAAGGCGCTCGCGGGCCGTGGCGTGAGCCTGATTTCAACCGGCGGCACGGCCAAGGCGTTGGCTGCGACGGGCCTTAAGGTGAGCGATGTTGCGAGCCTTACCGGTTTTCCGGAAATCATGGATGGCCGCGTCAAAACACTGCATCCCAAGATTCATGGGGGGCTTCTCGCCATGCGCGGCAACGCGGCGCATGCGGCCGCACAGGCGGAGCACGGGATCGAGGACATCGATCTTCTCGCCGTCAATCTCTATCCCTTCGAGGAGAAGATGGTGCCGCATGCGAGCTGGGAGGAGGCAATCGAGAACATCGATGTCGGCGGCCCCGCCATGATCAGGGCCGCGGCCAAAAATCACGACAGCGTAACCGTTATTGTCGATCCGTCCGACTATGCGGGCGTCCTTGCCGCGATGATGGCCCATGAAGGGGCCACAACCATCGAGATGCGCCGTATGCTTGCCGCCAAGGCTTTCGCGCGCACCGCTGCCTACGATGCGGCAATCGCGCAATGGTTCGGGCGTGAGTTGAGCGACCCGCTGCCCAAATACTTCGCCATCGGCGGAGCCCGTCTACAGATACTGCGCTATGGCGAAAACCCGCACCAGCAGGCAGCACTTTACGGCATTCCGGGAAACCGCACCGGGGTTGCCCAGGCGCGCCAGTTGCAGGGCAAGGAACTCTCCTACAACAATATCAACGATACCGATGCCGCACTTGCATGCCTTGCCGAATTCAACGCCGAACCCGCGTGTGTCATTGTCAAGCATGCCAACCCCTGCGGTGTTGCGGGCGGGCGATCGTTGCGGGAAGCCTATCTGAAGGCGTTGGCTTGCGATCCCGTCAGCGCTTTTGGCGGCATCGTGGCGTTCAATCGCAAACTCGATGCAGAAACGGCAAAGGAGACGATAGCGCTCTTCACCGAAGTGATCGTGGCTCCCGATGCCGATGCGGAGGCGATTGCCATCATCGCCGCCAAGAGCAATCTGCGCCTGCTCGTGGCCGATGATATTTCTCCGTCCGATGGCCTTGACGTAAAAACGATTGCCGGCGGTTTTCTGGTACAGACCCGCGATGCCGGCAGCATTGACACGCAAAACCTCAAGACCGTCACGCGCCGGAAGCCCAACCCACAAGAACTCGCCGATCTCCAATTTGCCTTCCGTGTGGCCAAGCATGTTAAGTCCAATGCCATCGTTTATGCGAGGAATGGCGCGACCGTCGGCATCGGCGCGGGCCAAATGTCGCGGGTCGATGCGGTCCATATCGCCGCGCGCAAAAGTGAGGAGGCGGCGCGTGCGGAAGGTCTCGCCGAGGCGATGATCAAGGGCTCGGTCGTCGCTTCCGATGCTTTCTTTCCCTTCCCTGACGGCGTTCTGCAAGCCGCGGAAGCCGGAGCCACGGCCGTGATCCAGCCCGGCGGCTCGATCAACGACGAGCAAGTGATCAAGGCGGCGGATGAAGCGGGCCTCGCCATGGTTTTCACTGGCATCCGGCATTTCCGGCACTAGATTATCTGCAGCTATCTACGTTTATTACTTCGGGAGCGAACCCATGCTGGTCACCACCACGAATACCGTCGAAGGCAAGCGAATCGTCGAATACAAGGGACTGGTCGCGGGCGAGGCGATTCTCGGCGCCAATCTATTTCGCGACCTCCTGGCTTCGATCCGCGATATCGTTGGCGGGCGCTCGGGCGCCTATGAGAGAGTGCTGAGCGATGCGCGCCAAACGGCAATCGCCGAACTCACCGACAAGGCGCAACAACTCGGCGCCAATGCCGTGATCGGGGTCGACATCGACTATGAAGCGATCGGCTCCAATGGCAGCATGCTGATGGTGTCGGCTTCCGGCACGGCGGTCCTGATCGAATAGTAATTACTGTGGCTGGAGCGCAGGCTTCTGGTAGGCGGGGCCCACAACAAGCGGGTCCTCGGGCAGCGCCGACTGGTCGACGTCCGTCTTGAAGGATGTTTCATACTTCGCGATTTCAGCACCCGTCGTGCCATCGAGAATGCGCAGGCTCGCCTTGTAGGGATGGCCCTTGACGATGCCATCGAGATCGCCGGTCTGAAAAACATATTGCAACTGGCCGGGACGCGCGGCTTGCTCCACCACTTGCTCGGGCGCACCGCCCGGCACTTCGAAATGCGCTTCGAGTTTGCTCCCCTCCGGCAACGGCTTTTTCTGGCGCACCACGAAGCCATAGTAATGATTGGCGGTGCGATAGTTGAAGATGAATCCACCGCCCACGAATTCAACATAGGGTTTGGCGGCATCGTCTTCGCAGCCCGCCAGCAGGATCGTGAAGCCCACCGCCACGATCAGTCCCCGGCGCCCTGTTATCTTGCTCATGCTTCACTCTCGCGGCGATAGGGGCTGCCCAGAAGCCCTTCGGGTTTCAGGACCAGGATCAAGATGATGATACCGAATGCGGCGACGTCGCGGTAGGCCATGGGCATGGCGGCTGTCCAAAGGGTCTCCAGCGCCGCGAGGAACAAGCCCCCGGCAATGGCGCCTCCGATGGTGCCGAAGCCGCCGATGATGGCCGCGAACATGGCCTTGAAGCCGAGCACCAGCCCCATGGAAAAGCTCACCCCCCCATAGGCAACCGCCACGGTCCAGCCGGAAATAGCCGCAAGCAGGCTGGCTGTGACAAAGGACCACTGGAACACCGCTCTGGTGTTGACACCCGACAGTTGCGCCAGCATCGCGTTCTGGGCGGTGGCGCGCCACAGGCGCCCGGCGGCCGAATAGCGCATCCCCAACAGGAGGGCCGCTAGCGCTGAAGTGGCGGCGGCGATCACGGTTACTTGCGCATAGCCGATCTGAACCGGGAAGACGCCCTCGACCAGACCAACGCCGTTGCCGAACAACGGCGGCAGCCACTGATCGCGGGCATCCGATTGCAGCCGCATGATCTCCTGCAAGGCGATGGCCAATCCGATCGAGGCGATCATCACCGCCTGGCTGGGGGTGCGCGTGAGGCCGGCGAAGACAAGATCGTGGGCTACCCTGCCCAAGGCGGCGCCTGTGGCCATGGCGGCGAATATCGCTATTGCCGCCACTGCCAAGCCTTCCTTGCCGCCAAGCAGGGCCCAAAGTGCCGCATAGGCGGCGGCAAAGGACCCATAGGTGGCAAAATCGCCGAAGGAGAGGATGATCCTGTTGGTAATGCCCTGCAGCAGGGCATAAGCCGAAGCCAGGGTCACATAGAGGCTCGCCAAGACAAGGCAATTGATGAGCTGTTGCAGCCAATAGGCGGGAAAGATATCCAAGACCGAGGCCTGCTGAATGTCGGCTGCCCGTATCAGTAGAGACCGCGCAGCAGACGGTCAATGTAATCGAGTTCGAGCTTCGGCGCCTTTGATTTGTTGCCTTGCGAGGTCAATGCGCCGGCGCGCGCGCGCAGTTCATCGAGGATTTCCCGCACCCGGCCGATCATAAGTTCGGTTGGCACCATGTTGTCATCGGGGCCGGTATCCTCGCCTGAATAGGGCATCGGCCGGCCGAGTGGATCATGCTCGCCGCGCGCTTCGCCGTGGCGGCCGTGGGTTCCCTGCTGGCCCTGGCCTTGTTGAATCAAATCCCGCGCCATGCCCTTGGTGCCTTCGCGCAGCTTGGCGATGGCTTCGCCCTGCTGTTCCAGGGCGCTTTCGCGCTCACCGCCGCGCAGCGCTCCTTCCGCCCCTTGCATGTTCTTTCCCGCTTCGCCAAGCGAAGGCGGCGCGCGCAGACCGTTTTGGTCCATTTGCCGCATCAACTCTTCCAGCAACTCGTTGAGTTCGGCTTGCCACCCCGCCAGCGCATCGGGCGAATAGCGCTCGCTGCGGCTGCCCTGTTCCAAGCCGTTGGGATCGGATTGATCGCCTTCCCCCGGCTCCCGCATGCGCTGGGTCTCGTCCATCAATCCCTGTTGCTTCCGCATCAGCTTCGAGAGTTCGTCGAGCATTTTCGAAAGCGCTGAATTGCCCTGCTGCGGCATCGGACCCGCCTGCATTCCAGGCTGAAGGTTGCGGAGAATCCGATCAAGCTGCGACAGCAGTTCCTTGGCCGCGTCATTGGCACCGCTCTCCGCCAGCTTCTCGATCATATCGAGCATTTTCTTCAGATCTTCGGGCGAAACGAAGCGATCGGGCTGCGGGCTTTGTTCGAGATTGCCTTGGCGCTGGCGTTTTTCGGTTTCCCGCGCGAGTGATTGCATGTAGCGGTCCATGGCGGAGCGCATTTTATCCATAAGTTCGGCGATGCGCTCCGGCGGCGCCCCTTCGGCCAGCGCCTTTTCCAGTTCGCGGCGGAGCGCTTCGAGTTCGGCTCGTGCATCGGCCATGGTGCCGTCCTCGATGCCGGTGGCGGTTTCCCACAGCATGTTGACCGCTAAATCGACATCGTCTTGGGCCGCTGCGGAATTGAGGCGCGAGAGAATGGCGGCAATCGCCAAATAGTCGCCGCTGCCTTCGATGAGGCCATCGGGATAGGCGAGAAGCGCTTCCAGCATCTGGGCCACCTGGCCCTGCTCGTCCGGCTTCAAGATCAAATGGCGGCGCTGTTCGATAAGCGCCTTGGCGAGCGGCTTCACGAAGGGGCGCTCAGGCAGGCGGAAGCGGTGCGTCCCGCTCAAACCCTTGTGACCGGCGGCATCCTTCGCTTCCAGCACCATCTCGACCATGAAGCCGGCCCACGGATGCTGGGTGAGATCCGCACTTGCCGTGGCGGCTTCTTCTTTCGGCGAAGCCTTGCGGAGCGCAATCGGAAATTTCGGCGCATCGTAAAGGAAGATGCCATTGCCATCGATGCCGAGGCCGTCATCCTGCGTATCCGAGAGGCTGATTTCCGCGGCAATGCCGGTGACGCCATAATCATCGGCGGCTTTCCATTTTACGCTAAGCGTACCGGAGGCATCGCCCACGGGGTCTTCGGTGATCGCCACCGTGGGCGGCTGGTCGGGAATGAGCGCGATGCGCCAAGAGGCGATTTCACTGCCGCCATCCATCAGCTTTATAACCGCTGGCCTTGTGAGCCTGGTTTCGGATTGGAACAGGCCGTTCTCCAGCTTGGTGCTGGAGACGATGCCTTCAATCTCCGGAGCATCGGCGCCGGTGATTTCATGGAAGCTCAAGCGCGGCGCATCCGCACCGGAAAGGCGAAGGGTGAGGGTGGAATTCTCAGGCACGGCAATTTCGGGTTCGGTCTGCAATCGTTCGATCATCGCCGGGCTGGTCAGCATGAGGGGTGCCTTGGCGGTGTAGGCGGGGGGCTTTAACCAGGCATCGAGGGGCATGCCCTGGATCTGTGTGCGGGGCGCTAGCGCGAAGGAATCGGTGAAATTGGCGAAGGGGCCTCCCTGGCCCAGCAACAGGCTTGCCAGAAGTGCCAGAGCGGCGGGCAGGCGAAGCGCGCGCGGATCGAGATCGCGCCAGATGGAGCGGGGCTGGCCAATGCGCAAGGTTGCAAGCTGGCGAAGCTGGCGGAGCTTGTGCTCCTGCCAGATCGCCTGTTGCACGGGGTCAGCCGATGCCTCCGGGAGCCGGTCCTCATGGGCGGATACGGGACGGTGGCTAAGTTGCGATTGGGCCTCGATCCGCCGCATGGCCTGATGGCGCGAGGGCCAGGCAAGGCGCAACAGGTCTTTCAGCGACCACAGGAAGGCAACGGCTAAGCCCAAGACGACCGGCAATCTGAGGGATGCGGGAAACAACGGCAGGAGGCCGGAAAATATCGAGGCGAGGAAGAAGGCCACAATGAGCATCGGCCACAACGATGCCGCCCAAACGCGCTCGAAACCGAGCACCAAGCGGGCAGCGGCGATTTTCCGAAAGATTTTCGTTGGGCCGGTCGCTGACATATTAGCCAGCATCCTAGCACAGAAGGGCCAAATTGTGCCCTGCCTGGCGGGATCACATTTGCGGCAAACTTAACTTATGTTTTCTCCTGCCATGCCGCCAGCCGGTCGACGCCGATCAGCTCTTCGTAAGATTGCCGGGGCCTGACGAGCGCCCATCTGCCGCCATTAACCAGGATTTCGGCGATCAGCGGTCTGGTGTTGTAGGTCCCCGACTGCACCGCGCCATAGGCACCCGCCGTCATGATGGCGAGAAGATCGCCTTGTTCCACTTTTGGCAAGC
>JBOHKD010000057.1:0-7324 GCA_050728895.1 Aestuariivirga sp. | reverse complement strand
GTTTGACCCTACCCCTCCCTGCAAACGCTGCAAGAGTGCAAGAGCAACAAGTGTGAGAGGAATCGTTCTTGAGTGCCCATTCTTGGCCCTGGGAATGACCAGGACGCGGTTCGCAGCATCTAGATCACCCCAAGTGGCGGCAAGGATTTCCGACCGCCTGAGGCCCGTTTCCAAGGCAAACAAGATGACAGGAAGGATGATAGGATTCCTCGTTCTTTTCGCTGCCTCTTTGATCTGCTCAAGCTCACCCTCCCGCAATCTTCGTTCACGTCGGTTGTTCAGGCAGACGATCTTGAGCGTGCTCACGGGGTTGTCGCGGATTGGCAGCCCCCATTCCGTCCTGGCAATTTCGAACAGGTTCTGGATTGGCGAAAGCATGCGCTTGAGGCTGTAGGCTTTCACCTCTTTCAGGCGTTCATCGCGATAGCTGGTGAAGTCTGTGGGAGAAATGTCGCTCAGCCTCTTGCTGCAAATGGAATGCCTGAGGAAGGCGTTGAGAACGATGGTTTCAACTTTGGCAGCCCGCTTGTGTGGTGTTACCGTATCGCGATATCTGATCACCAACTCGCCCAGGGTGAAGCGTTCAAGTTGCCTTGGGTCTTGCGGCAGTTCTCGACGGTCGACTTGTATTTCTGTTTGCCTTGCCCAAGCCTCGGCGTCTTTGCGATTGATGAAGCTCTTGGAGCTAGAACGATTGCCAAGGCGTCTGACTTGAACCTGCCAGCGCATCCCTCTTTTGCGAATTGTAGCCATGATTTTCCCTCTCGCTGTGACCCAGTTGTGACAGTCGAGAAGAAAAGAAATTTGGGCTACCGGATGGACCACCTAAGCCCTTGTAATCACTGGCTTAGGCTGGTGGGCGATGAGAGACTCGAACTCCCGGCATCTTCGGTGTAAACGAAGCGCTCTACCAACTGAGCTAATCGCCCCGGAACGGGGTCTTAAAGGCGCATGGGGCGCGATGCAAGCGGCCCGCTTTTACCCGGCACAACTGCGGTAACCCTAACGGTTTACTAAAAAATCCGGCTTGAAATCGCATTCATGCGTGTACTGTGCAATATTGCCTCATCGAGGCCATGGGAGCGGCTGCCTCTTTCAGATGGGAGGTTTTTTTGATGCATGAAATCATCAAAATAAATGAACACCTGCATGCCCGCATGATCGAGGAGGTCGAGGTCATGCTGGCCGAGCGCACAATGTTGCGGGACGTTGCCATAGCCCGCGGACGCGCCCTTCAGGCCAAGTTCGACGAGGAGCTGCGCCGCATCGCCCTGTGGTCGCAGTCCCAGAGGGAAGCCGTCAAGGAGGTTTTCTCCGCCATGCTGGCCGAGAACGATTTCGATGTCGAAAAGCACGATGACGCAATCCACCGGCTCTATGGAGACAATGCCCCGGCGGCCAAGCCGCCCGCCGCAAAGCCCAAGCTGGAGCAAATCCATTCATCGGCGGCGGAATAGCCGCTAGCCGTTCACCGCTGCCTTCAGCAGTTTTCCCGCCTTGAACCTGGCCCGCTTGGAGGCAGGCAGCTTGATGGTCTTGCCGGTTTGAGGGTTTCGCGCCTCGCCTGCCTTGCGGCGGCTGACCGTGAATGTGCCGAAGCCCACGAGACGCACGTCGTCGCCCTGCCGCAAGGCCCACATGATATTTTCGATGGTGGCTTCGATGGCTTCGCCCGCTTCGCCGCGCGTCAGCTTGGCGTCTCTCGCCACCTTGGCAATGAGTTCGCTCTTGTTCATGGTCCCGGCCCCGAATTGCCGCCCGGACCTGAAAAAGCCGACGATTCGGGGTGTTTTGCAAGGGCTCGCGGGACTAAAATTTTTCTCCGAGTCAGTTCAAGGAGTTAGGGAAAGCAAACTGCCACGGGCGGAAGAAATTCCTTCCGCCCGCTGAATTCAGGTCCGGCCGGCCGTGCTCAATGGGCCATTGCGCCCTCGCCGCCCTTTTCGGCGGCGGCGCGGGCCGCGGCGGCGGCTTCCTCGGCCTCTTCATCCCAGACGATGGGCTCCGGCATGCGCACTAGCGCATGTTTTAGCACATCGTCCATACGGGCCACCGGCACGATCTCCATGCCCGACTTAACATTATCGGGAATCTCCGCCAGATCCTTGGCGTTTTCTTCCGGGATCATCACCTTCTTGACGCCAGCGCGCAGTGCCGCGAGCAGTTTTTCCTTTAATCCGCCAATCGGCAGAATGCGTCCGCGGAGCGTGATCTCACCGGTCATGGCGACCTCGTGTCTCACCGGAATGCCGGTCATCACCGAGACGATTGCCGTCACCATGGCAACACCCGCCGAGGGGCCGTCCTTGGGGGTCGCACCCTCCGGCACATGCACGTGGATGTCGCGCTTGTCGAACACCGGCGGCTTGACCCCGATGCTCGTTGCCCTGGACCGCACATAGGAGGAAGCCGCCGAGATCGACTCCTTCATCACGTCGCGCAGGTTTCCGGTCACCGTCATCTTGCCCTTGCCGGGCATCATCAGGGCCTCGATGGTCAGGATTTCACCGCCCACCTCGGTCCAGGCGAGGCCCGTTACCACGCCCACTAGATCCTCTTGCTCGGATTCGCCGTGACGGAATTTCTGCACGCCGAGATACTGGTTGACGACTTCCGGCGTCACCTTGATCTTTTTCTTCTTCGACGTCATGAGATCCTTGATCACCTTGCGGCACAGCGAATTGATCTCGCGCTCCATGTTGCGCACGCCCGCCTCGCGGGTATAGCGGCGCAGGATCTCGTAGATCGCCTCGTCGGTGATCTCGAATTCCTTCTTCTCCAGGCCATGGTGTTCCATGGACTTGGGCACGAGATGGCGCTTGGCGATCTCCAGCTTTTCCTCTTCGGTGTAGCCGGCGATGCGGATGGTCTCCATGCGGTCGAGCAGGGCGGGCGGAATGTTGAGCGTGTTCGATGTGGTGACGAACATCACATTCGAGAGATCGTATTCGACCTCAAGATAGTGGTCCATGAAGGTGGCGTTCTGCTCCGGGTCGAGCACCTCCAGGAGTGCTGCCGATGGATCGCCGCGGAAATCCATGCCCATCTTGTCGACCTCGTCGAGCAGGAAGAGCGGATTGGTCTTCTTTGCCTTCTTCATCGACTGGATGACCTTGCCGGGCATCGAACCGATGTAGGTGCGCCTGTGACCGCGGATTTCGGCCTCGTCACGAACGCCGCCCAGCGACATGCGGATGAATTCGCGCCCCGTGGCTCTCGCGATCGACTTGCCGAGCGAGGTCTTGCCGACGCCGGGCGGGCCCACCAGACACAGGATGGGGCCGCGCAGCTTGTTGGTGCGGCTTTGCACGGCAAGATATTCGACGATGCGTTCCTTCACCTTGTCGAGGCCGAAGTGATCGGCGTTGAGCACGGCTTCGGCGGAACTCAGGTCGCGCTTGAGCTTGCTTTTGTGACCCCAGGGGAGGTTAAGCAGCCAATCGAGATAATTGCGCACCACGGTGGCTTCCGCCGACATGGGGCTCATCTGGCGCAGCTTTTTGACCTCCGCTTCGGCGCGCTCGCGGGCTTCTTTCGAGAATTTTGTGTTCTTGACACGCAACTCGATCTCGCCGATCTCGTCGCGCTCCTCGCCGTCGCCCAACTCCTTCTGAATGGCCTTCATCTGCTCGTTCAGGTAATATTCGCGCTGGGTTTTCTCCATCTGGCGCTTGACGCGCGAGCGGATGCGCTTCTCCACCTGGAGAACCGAGATTTCGCCCTCCATGAGCGCGAACACTTTTTCCAGCCGGGCCTGCACCGAAGCCATTTCAAGAATCTCCTGCTTCTCGGAAATCTTGATGGCGAGATGGGCGGCGATCGTATCGGCGAGCTTGGCGAAATCGGCGATCTGGCCGATGGTCGCGAGAATTTCCTGGGGCACCTTGCGGTTGAGTTTGACATAACTCTCGAACTGCGCCGCCGCGGTGCGGGCCAGCGCTTCTACTTCGGCGGCCTCGCCCACCACATTGGGCGTGACCTCGACTTCGGCCTCGAAAAACTCCGCCCGCTGGGTGAACCCATGGACACGGGCGCGCTCAACGCCTTCCACCAGAACCTTGACGGTGCCATCGGGGAGCTTCAGGAGCTGCAGCACCTGGGCCAAGGTTCCCACCTGATAGATCGCCTCGGCCGCCGGATCGTCGTCGGCCGGGTTCTTTTGCGCCACGAGCAGGATCCGCTTGTCCTCGCGCATTACCTCTTCCAGCGCCTTGATGGATTTGGCGCGCCCGACAAACAGGGGCACGATCATGTGCGGAAACACCACGATGTCGCGGAGCGGCAGAACGGGAAGCGTTTCAAAGCCGGTTTCGGTGGAGGTCTTGGCGGTTTTCGACATTTTTTTCCTTTCGCGGGCGGGCTGCGCTAGATCACGGCTTGTGTCATAGCCCCAGCCTGCCAGTGGAAAATGGATGCTGGGTTAACAATTTTCAACCCTGAAGCCTGACGCACCGGACCCATTCCTTTCGTCATGGCCGGGCATCGTCCCGGCCATCTTCTTTGGGCAACCGGGAAGAAGATGCCCGGAACAAGTCCGGGCATGACGAGAGTAGGTCAGCCACTCAATCCCGTTCACGCGGAGGCCGACACAAGCTTGGCCGGGCCCTGCTTGTCGCGGTCGGCATAGATGAGGAGCGGCTTGGCGTCGCCGTCCACCGCGTCCCTGGAGATCACCACTTCCTCCACGCCGTTCATGGCGGGCAGATCGAACATGGTTTCCAGCAGGATCGATTCCATGATGGAACGGAGCCCGCGAGCACCCGTCTTGCGCTCGATGGCGCGGCGGGAAATCGCATGTAGCGCTTCTTCCGGGAAGGTGAGCTTGACGCCCTCCATCTCGAACAGGCGCTGATATTGCTTGACCAGCGCATTCTTCGGTTCGGTCAGAATCTGCATCAGCGCCGGTTCGTCCAGATCCTCAAGCGTCGCCACCACGGGCAAGCGCCCGACGAATTCCGGAATGAGGCCGAAGCGCAGCAAATCTTCTGGCTCAAGTTCACGGAGCACCGCACCCGTGCGGCGGTCGTCCAAGGACTTCACCTCGGCGCCGAAGCCGATGCCGGAGCCCCGCCCGCGCTGGCTGATGATGCGTTCAAGGCCGGAGAAAGCACCACCGCAGATAAACAGGATGTTGGTGGTGTCGACCTGGAGGAATTCCTGTTGGGGATGCTTGCGTCCGCCCTGCGGAGGAACCGAGGCGATCGTTCCCTCCATGATCTTGAGCAGCGCCTGCTGCACGCCCTCGCCCGAGACATCGCGGGTAATCGAGGGATTATCGGATTTGCGGCTGATCTTGTCGACCTCGTCGATATAGACGATGCCGCGCTGGGCGCGCTCGACATTATAGTCGGCGGCCTGCAACAGCTTGAGAATGATGTTCTCGACATCCTCGCCCACGTAGCCCGCTTCCGTCAGCGTCGTGGCGTCCGCCATGGTGAAGGGCACATCGAGGATTCTGGCCAGCGTTTGGGCCAGCAGCGTCTTGCCCGAACCCGTGGGTCCCACCAGCAGGATGTTGGATTTCGCCAGTTCAACGTCATTGTTCTTGGCCGCGTGGTTCAGGCGCTTGTAATGATTATGCACCGCCACGGAGAGCACCTTCTTGGCGTGCAACTGGCCGATGACGTAATCGTCCAGCACTTTACGGATTTCGTGCGGCGTCGGCACACCGTCCTTGGATTTCACCAGCGAGGATTTATTTTCCTCGCGGATGATGTCCATGCACAGCTCGACACATTCATCGCAGATGAACACGGTGGGGCCCGCAATCAGCTTGCGGACCTCATGCTGGCTCTTTCCGCAGAAGGAGCAGTAAAGCGTATTCTTGTTGTCGCCCCCGCTTGCCTTACTCATGTGCGCTCCTTGGACAAATCAACTTTCACCATACGCTTGCGGACTTAACGGTGTTTCACCACGATATCCGCAGTTCAATCCGATTTCCGGCATCCGACTCAATTCAGCATGGGGCAGTATGGTTAATCAAGAATTGATTATCTCCGCCGCGGCTGCAAATTACAACCCTGTTATACATCCCTAACTACTTGGAATCACTGACAATGGGGCGTTTATCGAGAACCTTGTCGATGATCCCGAACTCCTTGGCGCCTTCCGCCGTCAGGAAGTTGTCGCGTTCCAGCGCCTGCTCGATCGTTTTGAAGTCCTTGCCGGTGTGGTGAACATAAATTTCATTGAGGCGGCGTTTGAGGCTCTCAACCTCCTTGGCATGGATCATGATGTCGGTAACCTGGCCCTGATAACCGCCGGACGGCTGGTGCAGCATGATGCGGGCATTGGGAAGCGCAAATCGCATATCCTTGTAGCCAGCCGCCAGGAGCAGCGACCCCATGGAAGCGGCCTGGCCCATGACCGTCGTCGACACCACCGGGCGGACAAACTGCATGGTGTCGTAGATCGAAAGGCCCGCCGTCACCACGCCGCCCGGCGAATTGATGTACATCGAGATTTCTTTCTTGGGATTGTCGGCCTCAAGGAACAGGAGTTGCATGTTCACGGAGGCCGCGACGTTGTCGTCGATCGCCCCGGTAATGAAGATGATCCGCTCGCGCAGCAGCCTCGACGGCAGGTCATAGACGCGCTCGCCTCTGGCTTCCTGCTGGATCACCGAGGGCCAGAAAGAGCCGGTAGTCAGATATTCAACGGGATCGCGCATGATGTCCTGGTCTTTCGTGAATCAGTTGGGCTTTCTCTCCATAGATAGGTGAGCCTTACCCCGCAGGGAAGCCCTCAAAAAAATCTCCCTCCCCCTTGCGGGGAGGGACTAAGGGTGGGGGTCGCTCCGAACTTACAATCCTGATCCCTTAATCTTCTGCAAAACCACCAGACCCCCACCCCAGCCCCTCCCCGCAAGGGGGAGGGAGAAACTCACCCCTGGCTTGATGGCGCGGTTCGGCGCGGCTTGGCGCCTGCCGGCTTCGGTTTGCCTTTCGCGGGCGCATGGGCGTGATCGTGGTCATGACCATGATGTTCATGGCCGTGATGCTCATGCCCATGAGGCTCGTGGGCGTGATGATGGTGCTCATGCCCGTGATGGTCATGATCATCGTCATGCTCATGTTGATCGTGGCCGTGGTGTTCGTATTCGCCTTCGTCCTGTACCATGGCCTGGAGTTCTTCACGGCTCACGGCCTTCTCGCTCACTTTGGCTTTCGCCACGATGAGGTCCACGACCTTCTGCTCAAAGATGGGGCCGCGCAGTTCGATCAAGGCACCGGGATTCTTGCGGTAGTGCTCGTAGACATGTTTTTCCTGGCCGGGAAACTGGCGGGCGCGGGCGAGAAGGGCCTGCTGCAACTCCTGCTCGTTG
>JBOHKD010000056.1:0-7378 GCA_050728895.1 Aestuariivirga sp. | reverse complement strand
CATTGATTATGATGAGAGAGATGCAGGAATTCTGGATATTTGGCTATGGCTCGCTGATGTGGCGGCCGGGATTTGAAGCGCTCGAAAGCGAGCCCGCGCTGATCCAGGGCTATCACCGGAGGCTCTGCGTGTTTTCCTTTGTACACCGGGGAACCTCCGAGCGTCCGGGTCTGGTCCTGGGGCTGGACCGCGGCGGCTCTTGCCATGGCATGGCCTTTCGTGTCGAGACGGCTTCCAAAGACCGGATACTGGCCTATCTGAGAGAGCGCGAACAGGTGACCTCGGTTTACCTAGAAGCATCAAAACCCGTGCTGCTCCAGAAGAGCGGGCGGAAAGTAGAAGCTGTCACCTATCTGGTCGACCGCTCGCACCGGCAGTACGCGGGCAAGCTTGCAATGAGCGAATTGCTGCGGCTGGTGTGCCAGGGCCAGGGCATATCGGGCGCTTGCGTGGATTATGTGTTCAACACCGTTGCCCATCTCCGCGACATGCAAATCCACGATGCGAGACTGGAAGAACTTGCGCGCACGCTTGAAAGTCAGGCCGCCGCCAATGCGAGCACCGCCGTTTCGTTGAATCCCTTGTGAGCGGTTGGCTCAGGCAAAGCCCGGTCGAGATCACGCAACACGGCATCCGCCGCCTGATCGTTGCGGGCGAGCAGATGCACATGGATTTCGTCAGCATCGAGACCGGCGACAAGGCTTCCATCCGCGCTACTGATTGATCCTTCCCAGAAATTGGGAAAACGCCCGGTGGCAATGGCGTGGCGCTCGGCACCCTTCAGCCTGACCGCCACATAGACCGCCCCCGGCAGGGGCGGACAGGCGCCGCTTGCATAGATCGAATGGATATAATTCCGTCCCGAGCGGCCTTGCCAGTACCAGAACCGCTCCGCCATGCCGAGTTCTTTGGGAAGTTTTGCGGAGACGGGAAAGCCTTGTATGAGCATAGGAACAAAACTAGAACAACCGCGCGCTCCTGTCAAGCGTTTTCTAGCTGCATTTTGAAAATCCGCAGGAAAGGCATGTGGCACACCCTTCCTGGAACACCAGCGCCTGTTCGCCGCAGCGCGGACACGCCGAGCGCCTGCCTTCGCCCACCGCAAGCCGGAGTTGCACTGCCTTCGTTTGCTCCTCGCGTTTGAGAAAGCCGGTTTCGAGCATATGCTTTTCGATGACGCCGCCGATTGCCGCCAGCAAGCTTGGAACATAATGTCCCGCCATCCATTGGCCACCGCGTGGATCGAACACCGCCTTCAGTTCCTCGATCACAAACGACACATCGCCGCCGCGCCGGAACACCGCCGAGATCATGCGGGTAAGCGCCACTGTCCAGGCGTAGTGCTCCATGTTTTTGGAGTTAATGAAAATCTCGAACGGGCGCCGCCGCCCGCCTTCGAGAATATCGTTGACCGTGATGTAGATCGCATGATCGGTTTCGGGCCATTTGAGCTTGTAGGTGAAACCCGGCAAAACCTCGTGCCGCTCCAGCGGCTGTTTCATATAGACGACTTCGCCGGTGCGGGCCGCGGGTTCGATCGAGAGTACCGAGCCCGTCACATCATTGGGCCGGAAAGTGGTGCAGCCCTTCAATCCCAGATCATAGGCCTGCTCATAGACTTTCTTGAAATCGTCAAACGAGAGCGATGCCGGCACATTGATGGTTTTGGAAATCGAACTATCGACATGGCGCTGCACCGCCGCCTGCATGATGAGATGCGCTTCCGGCGTGAGCGTCTCGGCGGTAACGAAAGCCGGGGGCAATGGCGTATCCTTGCCCTTGAGCGTCCACCAGAGTTGGGCTGCGTAGTCGGTCACGCGTTCGCTGCGCCGTGTCCCGTCAGCCTGCAATATCTTGCGGTCGTAACCGATGCTGAAAATGGGCTCGATGCCGCTCGATACATTACCGGCGAAAAGTGAAATCGTGCCGGTGGGCGCAATCGAGGTGACAAGTCCGTTGCGAATGCCATGGCGCTTGATGCGATCGCGCAGGGCTTTTGGCAGATGCGATGCGTGGCCCGAGGCCCCGTAGCGTTCCTTGTCGAACAGGGGAAAGGCGCCTCGCTCTTTTGCAAGATCGATGCTGGCGCCATAGGCCGCGGCCTCGATGCGCGCCATCCAGCGCTGGGCTGCATCGGCTGCGGCTTTTGTACCGTAGACAATTCCGCACATGGCAAGCGCGTCGGCCAGTCCGGTGACGCCAAGGCCGATGCGGCGCTTGGCTTTCGCCTCTTGGCGTTGCGCTTCGAGCGGATAGTTCGAAACATCGATCACATTGTCCATGAAGCGGATGGCAATGGCCGTTACACGGTCAAGTTCCGCTTCATCGATTTTAACATCCTCCGTAAACGGACGAATTACAAATCGTGATAGATTGAGCGAACCGAGTAAACAAGCGCCATAGGGCGGCAACGGCTGCTCGCCGCAATTATGCACCCAAAAACCGTTGGCATCGAATGCGTTGAGACCCGGTATCGCGGCATCGAAAACTTCCGCCTCTCCGGCCGGCGAAATCGTATCGACTGTGGCGCGGAAAGATTCACGGTTCAACGTCCGCCGGTAGTTCGCCAGGGCGACCTTGAGTCTGTGTGCCTTCTCCGTATCGGCAAATCCGATCCGCTCGGCGAAAACCGCCAAATTGCCGTTGGCGATCACCAGTTCATGCTGAGCCCGGATCACGTAGTTTTTCAAGCTGCCCTTGCCGTCGGGAAGCGCGCGGGGACCGGCCTGCCGCCGTTCCGTGTAGATCGAACTTGCGATGCCGAGCCGCAGCAACATCCGCTGTACGCGGCACAACAGGGCAATATCGCTCTGCGCCAGCCGGATGCTAACACCTTTGCTCTGATTGCCCTGAACGCTGCCGTCGCTGTCGAATAATCCGCGCAGCAGGCCGATATGAAACGCCGACGACCGCCGTTCCATGGTTGCCGTGATCGTCTTGTGGCCCGGTTTCATGCCGTGGCCCAGTGCAAGGGATTTCACCGCACCGAGCGCCAGGCGATATTCGCCGCGCCCCGAAATTTCCATCCAGCCCGTGAAATCGGAGCGGCGCGGCAGATGCGACGCCGCCTCCAGAACCGCCCCCATAACGCCACGCACACCGGGCCGTTCCTCAGTCCCGTTCACCGCCCTGGCGCCGGGCCATACGGAAAGCACGGCTTTATCCTTCTTGAGGACACCATCGCCAATCAGAAGACCCAGCAAATAGCCTTCCCCCTCATCCTCCAGCCGCCGTTCGCGCACGCCCCAATCGAGACTTTCTCGATGATCGTGGGTCAGAACGCTGTCGCCGGAGGAGAGCTTTGCCGCCTCGATCCATTCCCAGGATGGAGAACTTCCGGCAAGCCGGGCCGCGCGGCGCAAGCGATGATCGTGGGTGAGACGCAAGCGGTAGCCTTCGCGCGTTGCGATTTCAATGATGGGTTTTGTACCGTTCGAAAAAAACCCCATGGGACCGCTTGGCCATGCGCGGCCCTCGGCGAGAGCTTCGAAGGGAGTTCCAGTCAGTTCGCAAACCTGTCTCGGCCCCTCCGAGGTCGCGATCCAGGTGTCCGCGGTTACGCAAGGGTTGGTGCAACTGATCGTCTCGCAATAGGCGAGATTGTTTTCAGAGTTCACGCGGTCGATGAAGACGACGCCGGGTTCGGCGTAATCATAAGTCGCCCGCATGATCTGGTCCCACAGGGCGCGGGCTCGCAGCACCCGGTACGTTTTGCCTCCGAACACCAGCGGCCAATCGCCATCGGCCTTGACCGCCGCCATGAAGCGATCGCTGACCAAGACCGACAGATTGAAATTGCGCAAGCGGCCGGCATCGCGCTTGGCGGCGATGAAGCTCTCGATATCGGGATGGTCGCAAGCCATGGTGCCCATCATGGCGCCCCGCCGCGTTCCCGCCGACATGATGGTCCGGCACATCGAATCCCAGACATCCATGAAACTCAAAGGCCCCGAAGCATCGGCCCCCACGCCCTTCACCGGCGCTCCTTTGGGGCGCAGCGTCGAGAAATCGTGCCCAATGCCGCCCCCTTGCTGCATGGTGAGGGCGGCTTCCTGCAGACCGTCGAAGATGCCGGGGAGCGAATCCGGAATGGCGCCCATGACGAAACAGTTGAAGAGCGTGACCGCGCGTTCGCTGCCGGCACCTGCGAGAATTCGCCCCGCCGGCAGATAGCGATAGCCTGCGAGAATGCCATGGAAAGCTTCCGCCCAGCGCTCCCGGTCAGCCTTCGCTTCCGCTTCCGCTGCCGCCACGGCACGCGCCACGCGCCACCAGCTTTCCTCAGGCGTTTGATCGACGGGCGTCCCGTCGGCTGCCTTGAGCCGGTATTTCATGTCCCAGATCTCATGGGCGATGGGATCGAGGGAAGAGGCTGGGTTCTGATCCATGGCCGGTCCGTTTACAGGGGCTGTATGATAGCTCCCTAAACGCCCTGAGTCGAGAAATTGTTCTCTATTTGTACTTTGGCAAACCTGCAAGCCCCTCCGCCACCAGCCGGCCAGTTGCCGTTTCGATATCGCCTTCAAGGCGCGTCTGGAAATCCTTGCGTGGCACGCCCGCCGGAATGGGCGGCAGGAATTCTAAAATAATGGTGCCGGGATAGCGCAGGAATTTGCGGCGCGGCCAATAGAGGCCGGAATTGAGCGCGAAGGGCACGCAAGGAACATCGAGCGCACCGTAAAGTGCCGCCGCCCCCGGTTTGTAGTCGGGAGGATCGCCGGGAGCGCGGCGCGTGCCCTCCGGCATGATGACGATCTGGCGGCCGCTTGCGATCTCTTGCTTCCCGCGCGCGATCAGATTGCGCAATGCCTGAGGCCCAGCACTCCGTTCCACGGCGATCATGCGGAACTTGCGGATGAACCAGCCGAAAAAGGGAATGAAAGTGAGTTCCTTTTTCACCACCATGGCGGGATCGTCGAGATAGGGCAGGATGGCGAAGGTTTCCCACAAAGATTGATGCTTGCCCGCCACCAGTGCCGCCCCTTGTGGAATATGCTCGCGGCCCCGCACCTCGATTTCGATCCGAACCAGCACCCGCAGCAGCCACAGGGAGGTGCTGGCCCAGGCCTGCAACGCCCGGATCGACCATTTGCGGGGCGTCAGAAAGAATTCCGATCCCAGCACCAGAAACAAGGCGAGGTTCACGTAAAACAAGATATTGAAGAGGGCCGAGCGAAACGCGATCACCGCACATCCCTCAGCATACGGATCAAAGTGACGCGGGAAGTGATGAGGCTGATGAGGGTGGCGGCAACCGGCACCATCAGGAGCACGCCATAGCTCCACACGGCAATTCGCGGGGCTGCGAACAGAAGGCCGCGGCTGGCGTCCGCCACCCCGCCCGCCCCCATCAACCCAAGCAGAAAGAATGTAACCAGCCCAAGACACACGCCGATCAAACCGGCCCACAATCCCGTCTTGAGAAAGCGGCCGTCGATCTGGCGCGAGATGTAACCGTCCTTGGCGCCGATCAAATGCAGGACATCGACGACCGGCCGGTTGGCGTCGAGCACGGTGCGGGTGGCGAAGATGACGATGGCAATGGCCGAAATCGAAATCAGCAGCAACACCGCATAGGAGAGAAGCGAAAGTGCCCGCGCCATGCGGGTCAATTCCGTCTGCCAGCGCCGGTGCGTATCGAGGCTGGCGCCCTTCACCGCCTTAAGCGCGGCCGCAAGCGCTGTGAAGTCCGGCGGGTTCGCCTCGTCGACTACGACGCGGATGAGTCTCGGGATTGGAAGATCGTTGAGATTGCGGTTGCCAAGCCAGGGCTCGAGCAATTTGGCGCCGGCTTCCCGCGCCAGAACATCGGCGCTCACGACGCCGGGAAATTCCTTGAGCAGGCTTTCGGCTTTTGCCAGTTCCGTTTCGATTTCGGCCCCTTGCAATTGCCGCACCTGCACCGTGACCTCGCGCGCCAGAGAGCCGGTCCAGCTTTCCACCGCGCGATTGATGAGGATCAAGGCGCCGATGGCGAGACAGGCGAGATAGCACATCACCGCCATGGTGACGGTGAGCGATTTTAGCGAGCCCGCGCGCGCCGGAATAACCGGGCCTGGCCGATTGGTTTTCATGTGGCGCGAAACCCGCCTCGTTCTAGATGCAGAACGGGCGCCTTGGCCTGCTGCACCAGTTTGAGATCGTGGGTGGCGATCACCACCGTGGTGCCCAGCCGGTTGAGTTCAACGAAAAGATGCAGGAGCCGCCGCGCCAACGCCGGATCGACATTGCCGGTGGGCTCGTCCGCCAGCAGCAATTCGGGTTTGCCGATGACGGCGCGCGCGATTGCCGCGCGTTGCTTTTCGCCGCCGGAGAGTACCGCAGGGTAGGCTTGCGCCTGATCGGCAAGTCCGACCCAGCTCAAAAGATCCATGACATCGGCGCGGTAGCGGCTTTCGCGCTGGCCCGCCACCCGCAAGGGCAACGCCACATTGTCATAGGTGGTCAAATGATCGAGCAGGCGGAATTCCTGAAACACCACACCGATGCGGCGGCGAATCAGCGGCAGGCTGGACCGGTCGAAACTCGTCACATCCTCGCCGAACAATTTTATCAGGCCGCGTGTCGGTTTCAGCGCCAGGAACAGCAGACGGAGCAGCGATGTCTTGCCGGCACCCGATGGCCCCGTCAGAAACCGGAAGCCGCCAGCCTCCAGCCGGAAATTCACATCCTTGAGGATTTCGGGGCCGTGCCCATAGCGCAATCCCACATTCTCAAGCCGAACCAAGCCGCAGCTCCTTCTTAATCGCGGTCATTCGTGCCATGGCCTTCGTTAACGCGCCATTAACCCTGTCTACCGTTAAGCTCACGGGGTTATGATCCTCTCCTGCCCTTCCTGCGCCGCGCAATACAACATGCCGGCTTCGCGTGTGGCCGCCGAAGGCATGGTGATCAAATGCGCCGCTTGCGGCCAAAGTTGGATCGAGGGCCGCGTCGTCGAAATAACCAGTGCCGAGTCCGGCCACATTGCCCCCGTCATCGACCATGCCTTCGAACCCGACGCGGAAATCCGCCGCCTGGTGGAGGCCTCCCGCGAAGCTAGGGACAATTTTGCCATCAAGCGGCGGGAACGCCGCGGGCGCATGGCCCAATGGGGTGCTTTTGCCACGGCGATGGCGGCGCCCTTTATTCTGGCCGCGAATTTTCCTGAAGCGGTGGTGCGGATGGCTCCGGCGGCGGTTGGCGCCTATGCCGCGCTGGGCTTCGACATCAACATCTATGGCATCGATCTTCGCCGTATCGAGATGCAGCATATGGTTGTCGACGGCACCCGGGTGCTGGCGGTCAAGGGTGAAATCGTCAATATCTCGGGCAGCGACCGGAAAATCCCTTCGCTGCGGTTTGGATTGAACAATGGGGCCGATACGGAGGTCTACAA
>JBOHKD010000055.1:0-7405 GCA_050728895.1 Aestuariivirga sp. | reverse complement strand
GCCTATGCCTTCCTTGACATCGCCGCACTCGCCTCGCATGTAGCCTCCATGGCCAAGCCCGCTCTCACCATCCTGCTGGCGGCGCCGCGCGGGTTTTGCGCGGGCGTAGTGCGCGCCATCGACATCGTCGAGCGGGCATTGGCGCTTTATGGCGCGCCGGTCTATGTGCGCCATGAAATCGTGCACAACAAGTTCGTGGTGGACGATCTGCGCGCCAAGGGGGCGATTTTTGTCGATGAGCTTGACGAGATTCCACCCGGCGACCGGCCGGTAATTTTCTCGGCCCACGGCGTTCCCAAATCCGTGCCGCAAGCGGCCAGCGCGCGCGCGCTGTTTCACATCGACGCCACCTGTCCATTGGTCACCAAGGTTCACATGGAGGCCCAGCGTCATTTCGGCGAGGGGCTTGAAATCATTCTCATCGGCCACAAGGGCCACCCGGAAGTGATCGGCACCATGGGCCAATTGCCCGAAGGCGCCATTACGCTTGTCGAAACGGCAGCGGATGCCGAGGCGCTTTCCGTGCGCGACCCCAAGAAGCTCGCTTATGTCACGCAAACCACGCTGTCGGTCGATGACACAAGAGATGTGATCGCCGTGCTTGAGCGGCGCTTCCCCGCGATACGCGGGCCCTTCAAGGAAGATATCTGCTATGCCACGACCAACCGTCAGGAAGCGGTGAAGTCGATCGCTTCTCGCATCGATTTGCTCATCGTTGTCGGCGCTCCCAATTCGTCGAATTCCAGACGCCTTGTTGAAGTGGGCGAGAAAAGCGGCTGCGGGCGGGCGCTTCTCGTGCGGCAGGCAAGCGATCTCGACTGGTCCCAATTGCAGGGGCTCCGCACCATCGGCTTGACGGCGGGTGCCTCCGCACCGGAAGTTCTGGTGAATGAAATCGTCGATGCCTTCGCCACGCATTATGATGTGACGGTTGAGAAGGTGACGCTCCGCGAGGAGAATGTGTCCTTCAAGCTGCCGCGCGAATTGCGCTCACGCCTATCCGCCGCATGAACGCCAATCGCGTTATTGCCCACACGGATGGCGCCTGCTCCGGCAATCCGGGCCCCGGCGGCTGGGGCGTGATCCTTGACTACAATGGCAAGCGCAAGGAACTTTCTGGCGGCGAAGCCCTCACCACCAACAACCGCATGGAGCTGATGGCGGCGATTGTGGCACTCGAATCGCTGAAGCGGCCCTGCGCGATCGCGATGCATGTCGATTCAATCTACGTAAAGGACGGCATCACCAAATGGATCCACGGCTGGAAAAACAATGGCTGGAAGACCTCGGCCAAAAAGCCGGTGAAAAACGCCGAACTGTGGCAACGTCTCGATGCGGCCATCGCTCGCCATGCCGTCACATGGCATTGGATAAAAGGCCACGCCGGCCATGACGATAATGAGCGCGCCGATGAGCTGGCGCGCCAAGGCATGGCACCGTTCAGGCGGTGATCAAAGCTGGCCAAGGATGGTATCGGCACCAGAAACATTGACGCCGGGCTTGTCCTCGACATTCAGCGTCCTGACCACGCCGTTCTCGACAAGCATCGAATAGCGCCGGGAGCGCTCGCCCATGCCGGACCTGGCAAGATCGACATTGAGGCCGAGGCTCCGCGCAAACTCGCCATTGCCATCGGCCAGCATCATGATCTTGCCGTCGGCGCCCAGCGCCTTGGCCCAGGCGGTCATCACATGCACATCGTTGACGGCAGTACATGCGATGGTGTCCACGCCCTTGGCCTTGAAGGCGTCGATCGTCTTCAGGAAGGCCGGAAAATGGTTCATGCTGCATGTAGGCGTGAAAGCGCCCGGCACGGCGAAAAGCACAACCTTGCGGCCCGCGAAAACGACATCGGTCGATAATTTTTGCTGGCCATCCGCGGTCATCACGGAGAATTCGGCAGCGGGCAGCTTTTCACCCGGCTTGATGGTCATGGGCGCTCACTTAGGCGACTGTCACGACCTGTTCAATACCGGTTCCGTCCACGGCCACGGTCAGTTTGAGGTCGAGGCCCTGGATTTCGGCTGCATCTTTCACGTTACCTACAATCAGACTCGCCTCGAGGCCATCGCCCGAGAACGCAGGTTTTTTGAAATAGGCGGAAGTAGCGGATTCAACGAAAATGTCATCGACGGACCGAGCGAGCTTCGCTACTAAAACCACAATGCCGGCGTCCATCGCGGCATGCACCGACTGAACGGCGGTTCCCGGAACCGGTACGCGCTTCGCCCACGCTTCGAGAAGGCCCAAGTCTTGAGCATTGGTCCTCCCAACGGGAACTGCCGCCTGGGCCTTGGCGGGAATACAGATATCCTTGCAGACGGCTAAGAAAAGATCGAGGTGAAGGCTGGCGTCTGTTGCATCGGCGGCCAATTTCGCGAGCACCGGAAAAATCACGCGGCCCGCATAGCCGATCGTCTCGCCGCTGGCATCTTGCAACCGTTCCGGCAAAGGATAAAGAACCTCGACACCGGCGATACCCTTCGACTTCTTCCAATCGAACTGTGGCGGAATGCCGGCCTCGCCGGGCATTCGCCAATAGGTCTTCCAGCCGGCATCGAGATCGACTACGACGCCCGCCTGCCAGACCTCTCCATCGAAGGCGCCGCCCACAAGCGAAATGCGGTAGGGCTGTGAGATCTGGGCCATGGACAAAGGGCCCGCAAGCGGCAGGGCGGCGAGGCTGGTAATCATTGTCCGGCGATTCATGATTGCCTATATGTACCGCAAGCCGACTTTCGCCAATCACGTTCCCGTCACCTGTGGGGCGCTATACGGGAGGGCCGATCCACGATAGTTTGATTGCCGCCTTAAGAGGAAGCCCTTCGTGACCGCACGATCCTATCTCAATGGCCAAGTGCTGATCGCCATGCCCGGCATGGTCGATCCGCGTTTTTTTCATTCCGTGATCTATGTGTGCGTTCATTCGGAAAGCGGCGCCATGGGCATCATGATCAACAAGATCGCACCGATGATGAATTTCGGCGATCTGGTTTCGCGCCTCGACATACTTTCCGGGCATGACGGAGGCAAGGTGCCCGAAGACGTAATGGCAATGGCGGTGCAGTTCGGCGGCCCCGTTGAGCCGGGCCGGGGCTTCGTGCTGCACACTTCCGATTATTTCTCGGCCGATGCAAGCCTGCCGGTGACCTCGCGCATAGCACTCACCGCGACGCTCGACATTCTTCGCGCCATGGCCAAGGGAGAGGGTCCGAAACGGGCCATGCTGGCGCTCGGTTATTCCGGCTGGGCGCCGGGCCAGCTTGAGGACGAAATCCAGCACAATGGCTGGCTCCATTGCGCGGCCGACGAGGAGTTGCTGTTCGGAACGCCGCACGAGGACAAATACCATCGCGCCCTCGCCAAGATCGGTGTCGATCCCGCCATGCTATCGAGCGAGGCGGGCCACGCCTGAAGGCTTATGCCTGCGGCGGCGCCCGGAGCTTTTTGCCGCCCCGCTTGGCCTGGCGTTCCCCCCGGGGCCGCTTGCGGCGCTTGGCCCCCTCGTGGAGAGCGGCCGGGCCGGGCTCCGGCATCTGCTCCGCTTCGGCCGGGGGTTCTTCCACGGGCTTCACCAGGCGCGGCGCCATGGGCGAAGAACCGAGCGGTGGCGCCAGGGGTTTCGCGGCAACCTCGGCCGGCATCTGCTCGGCCTGTTCCATCGCCTGCCGGGCGCGGTGTTCCTCGATGCTGGCCGCGGTGACATCGGTGGCGATGGGAATGGAGGCTGGATCCTTGGCCGCTTTTTCCCACAACCAGGTGATGGCGGTGCGTCCGCTGCTCGCGGTATAGGGCATTCCGGCGAGCGCGTCGCTCACCTGCTTGGCGGTCATCGGCCTGCCGATGAAATAGCCTTGGCCCAGATCGCAATCGAGGGCGCCCAGCCTGTCGACCTGTTCCTGACTCTCTATTCCCTCGGCTACGATGGTGAGGCCAAGCGCATGCGCCATGGCGACAATCGCTTCGAGGATCACCATGGACCGCTCGTCCGTGGCGTCGGCGTCGATGAATGTGCGATCGACCTTCAATGTGTCGAAGGGCAGCTTGCGCAAGCTCGACAATGACGAATGACCGGTGCCGAAATCGTCGCAGGAGAGCCCCACACCCAGTTCCTTCAAGCGCTCGAGGATGCGCGCCGCGAGTTCGGGATATTGCATGACGAGGGACTCTGTCACCTCGATCTTGAAGCTTTCGCGTTTGACGCCTTCGCGATGTAAAATTTGAGCGATGTCCTCGATCAAACCGGCTTCGATGAGTTGGCCGGAGGAAATGTTCACCGCGACGAAAACGGGCTCCGCCGGCCGGAACGAACGCTGCCAGATGCCGAGTTGGCGGCCGGCCTCATTGAGCACGGCGCGGCCGATGTCCTTGATCATCCCGGTCTGCTCGGCAAGACCGACGAAGCTCTCGGGCGCCAGCAGACCGAGCGCTGGATGGCGCCAGCGCACCAGAGCCTCGAAGCCCGCGAGATTCATGTCCTTGAGCCTGGCGATCGGCTGATAGTGAACCTCGATTTCATTGCGCTCGATGGCGCGGCGGAGTTCGGACTCGAGAACCACAAGTTCGGCGCGATTGTCGCGCATGGAGGTATCGAACACTTCGATCGTGCCGTTGCCACGGCGCTTGGCTTCGTAGAGCGCGATCGCCGCATCCTTCAGCAACTGTTCGGCGGAAGCCCCGGGCTCGCGGCTTTGCGCCAGGCCGATGCAGACGGTAAGAAATATCTCCTGGGTGCCGAGATCGACCGGAAGCATAACGGCCTGGCGCACTTTTTCACCGAAGGCCGAGATATCGCGCTCCGGGCTTGCTCCCAGAAACAGGATCGCGAACTGGCCGCCGGGAAGGCGGGCCACGCTGTCATTCGGCCCCGCCTCCGCGCTCAGACGGCGCGCGATTACGGTTAGCAGGCTGTCGCCCGCCTCAAGGCCCAATGCATCGTTGATTGTCTTGAAGCGGTCGATGTCGGCCAGAACGATATGGACACCGGCGGTTTCCACAGGCCCTGCCGCCGCCAGGGCACGCGCCGCCCGGTCGAGAAACAGGGCACGATTCGGCAGTCCGGTAACGACGTCATAAACCGCGTCAGTCAGAAGCCGCTCTTCGGTGCGTTTGGCGTCGGTCACGTCGGTCAGCGTTCCAATACAGCGGATCGCCCGGTGGCCGTTGCCCGGCATGCCGCGGCCACGCAACTGAAACCAGCGATAGTCTCCGTCGCCATGGCGGAGACGGAATTGGCACTCGATCACCCCGTTGCCCTGTTGCTCGGCGGTTTCGACGGCGGCGAGATAGATGGCGCGATCCGAGGGATGCATGAGTTCAAGAAAGGCTTCCACGGAGGCTTCGGACATAAGGCCGGGTTGCAGCCCAAGGGTTCGCTCGATCTCCTCGCTCACATGCAACTCGCCGTCTTCCGGCTGCCAGTCCCAGACATAGGCGCGTGCCCCCGCCAGTGCCAAGGCACGGCGGCCCGCTTCACGAAAGAAATGCCGGGAGAGGTAGCCCTTGCTGAAGGCATGGTGCAACAGCGTAAACCCCATGACGGCGAGGACCGCGCAAAGCCCCGCGAGCAGAGCCGGTGAAAGTGCCGCGGCGCGCGGGTCGGCAAGAATGGCAACGAGACCGGTAAAGGTCCAAAGCAGGATCGCCGACCATGAGACGAGGGCCGCTTCGGCTTTGGCGTCGCCCCGCCGCCAAAGGAAGAAGATAAGGAGAAAGCCGCCCAGCGCGGTCGCGCCGAAAATAGCGCGCGCGAGACCGGCTGCCATGAGGGGATCGGCAAAGGTAAGGACTGCAACGGTGACAAGTGTCCCGCCGAAGAGCAGCGGCATGTTGCCCAGTATGGCTACGAAGCGCCGCAGATCCAGGACCGCCGGCAGATAGAGGAGAAGGAACGCGGCCATCAGGCCTTCGATGAGAGCCCGGGCAACGGGGAGTGTCAGAGCTGGAATTTGCAACGCCTCAAGAAGGCCGGGCAAATGGCCCGCCTCCAGCATCATGAAGCCGACACTGGCAATGGCGAATCCACTGGCGGCGAGGAATACCGCCCTCGACCTGAAACCATAAAGCGTCAACATGGCCGCGGCGAGAAGTGCCGCGATGCCGAGAATCGAGCCGCGAAAAAAGGCGAAATAGTCCTTCTGGTTATCGAAGGCATCGCGCTGCCAGAGGTTCACGGCGGGAAGCGACGGCGCGCCAACCTCGAAGGCGATGGCAATCGCCTTGCCTGGCTCCAGCGTAAAGCCATAGGCCTGCTTGCCGGCGGCGGACAACCGCTGAAGCGTTACCGGGCCCGACGTGATGATGCTGTCGATATGCCCGCCGGGCGGTCTTGGCCAGTAGATGCCCGATCCGGTGAATCCCTGATCGGCAATGACGATCACCACATCGCGGGCGGTTTTGCCGCTGTTGGTGAAGCCTCCGGCAACCCAGCGGAACACCGGGCCCTTGCCCTTGGCGCGTAGCAGCATGAAGTTCTTGGTGCCGGTTATGCTGCCCGGCTTCTCGATGGGAATGTCGCGGCGGTCGGTTACCAGGCTCGCGAGATAGGGCTGGAGATCGATCGAGGGACCGCTCGTTGCCACATCGGCGGTGTTGGCCGCGAAAGCTACGGAAGACCCCAGGACGACCCACATCGCGAGCCCTAACAGGCCCGCCCAGCCCCTGGCCGCCTTACGATATCGACTCATGGTCTCTTGGTAGCGCCGCATGGGTCCGCGTGGCAAGAAATGATGCGCGGGCCCAAGCTTAACGGGAGCTTAATCGCCAAGATGAGCGAACAGCAAATGGTCCTGCCACTGGCCGTTGATTTTGAGATAGCGCCGGGCGAGACCTTCTTGCGTGAAACCGCTGCGCCGCAGAAGCGCGATCGATGCCCGATTGTGGGGAAGACAGGCAGCCTCCAGCCGATGCAATTGCAGATGCTCGAAGGCGAATGGCAGCGCCAGCCCGACCGCCGCCGTCATATAACCCTGGCGCGCGAAAGGCGCTCCGATCCAGTATCCCAAAGTCGCTATCTGGGCCACGCCACGGCGCACATTCGACAGCGTGAGTCCTCCCAAAAATGCCCGCGAATCGGTGCTGAAGATGAAGAAGGGATAGGCCGCGTCGTCGGCGATATCGCGCCAGTAGCGTTTCACCCGCGAGCGAAAGGCGATGCGGGAAAGATCGTTCGATGGCCACTGGGGTTCCCACGGATTGAGAAAATCCCGGCTGGCAAGACGCAATTTCGCCCAGGCCTCGTGGTCGTCCACATCGGGTGTGCGCAACAACACTTTGCCGTTGCGAAGAACCGGCGGAAGCTCCGGTGCGAAGGGCGATCGCAAAAAAGCCATGACGCCTCAAGTCCTGGAGCATGCTCCGCCAAAGTGTGCACACTTTGGCGATAAGAACATGCTCCAACCAATTG
>JBOHKD010000054.1:0-7609 GCA_050728895.1 Aestuariivirga sp. | reverse complement strand
TGGCTACATCGGCCCGCTTGCGCAAATGCTCCACGAGCCTGCGGAAGACCGCGGCTTCGAGTTCGGTTGTGGTCTTGCCGTCGATCTCCATGGCCACCTCCTTACATAATGGGTTCGAGCGCCCGCGCCAGCCGTTCCATTCCGTCATCCACATCTGATTTACAGAGCGACCCCTTCGGATTGCCGTGGACGGCCCAGGAGACGTGCTTTAAGCCTAAGTCATTGTGTTGCCAAACTTAGCCGCCGGATTAAGACTTGTTCGGGCGCGGTTGACGGCACCCGGCCGAAAGGGAATGGTATGACCGATTCGCAAAGGATTGCGGGAGACGGCGGAATGGTTCGAAAACTGGCGTTCCTGGCTGGAGTGCTGGCGTTCCTGTGCGCCATGGCGCTTCCGGCGCGGGCCGATCTGAAGATGTGCAACAACACAACGAGCCGGGTGGGCGTTGCCATCGGCTACAAGGACAAGGATGGCTGGGCCAGCGAAGGATGGTGGACCATCGACGCCCAGAAGTGCATGACGCTGCTCAAGGGGGCGCTGATCGCGCGCTACTACTATGTCTATGCCATCGACTATGAGAAGGGCGGTTCCTGGGGCGGCCGCGCCATGATGTGCATCCGCGACAAGGTCTTCACCATTCGCGGCATCGACGATTGTACCGGCCGGGGCTATCAGAAAATCGGATTTTTCGAGGTCGACACCGCCGAGGAGACCGACTGGACGGTTTCGCTGTCGGGCGAAAAAACCACGCAGGGAGAGGGACAGTAAACCATCGTGCGGCGAAACCGGAAGGTCAAGATCGTGGCCACGCTGGGACCTGCCTCGTCGGCGCCCGAAATGATCGAAAAACTTTTCCTGGCGGGCGCCGATGTTTTTCGCATCAACATGAGCCACACGCAGCACGCGCTGCTTCATGAACTTCACGCTCACATCCGCCGCATCGAAGAGCGGTTGAACCGGCCGATCGGTATCCTTGCCGATCTCCAGGGGCCTAAAATTCGCATCGGCACGTTCCGCGGCGGGCAAGCGACGATTGCCGCGGGCAGCAGCTTCGCCTTCGATTCGGATGCAACACCGGGCGATACTACGCGCGTGCATCTGCCGCATCCGGAAATCTTCGCCGCCGCCAAAGTGGGCGATAGCCTGCTGTTGAACGATGGCCGCCTGCGCGTTGAGGTCGTCAAGGCCGGGCAATCGCGCCTTGAGACGAAGGTGATTTTCGGCGGCGTATTGTCGGACCGCAAGGGGGTCAATCTTCCCGACACCATCGTTCCCATTCCGGCGCTCACCGGGAAAGACCGCGCCGATCTCGAAGCCGCGGCTTCCCTCGGAGTTGACTGGATCGCGCTCTCCTTCGTACAGCGCGCCGAAGACGTGGCGGAAGCGCGCAAGCTCGTGGCCGGCCGCGCCGGGGTCATGGCCAAGATCGAGAAGCCCTCGGCACTCAATTGCCTCGATGAAATTCTCGAAATCGCCGACGCCATCATGGTGGCGCGCGGCGACCTCGGCGTGGAGTTGCCGCTTGAAACCGTTCCCGCCCGCCAGAAACAAATCACGCGGGCCGCCCGCAAGGCGGGAAAGCCCGTGGTCGTGGCCACCCAGATGCTCGAATCGATGGTGGTTGAGCCGGTGCCGACGCGCGCCGAAGTCTCCGACGTCGCCACCGCCGTCTATGAAGGTGCGGATGCCATCATGCTGTCGGCGGAAAGTGCCGCCGGCGCCTGGCCCGAAAAAGCCGTGGCCACCATGGACCGCATCGCCCAGTCGGTCGAGCGTGACGGCTTCTATCGCGGCATCATCACCGCCCAGCGTAACGATCCGCAGCCCACCAGTGCCGATGCCATCTCGGTGGCGGCACGGACGATTTCGGAAACGCTCAATCTTGCAGCCGTGGTTTGTTACACGGGCTCGGGCTCAACCGGCCTCCGCGTGGCGCGCGAACGCCCGGAAACACCGGTCATAGCACTGACGCCCATTGCCGCAACCGCGCGCCGCCTGGCTCTCGGCTGGGGCCTGCATTGCGTTTTGACCGACGATGCCCACGATCTCGACGATATGGTGGCGAGGGCCACGCGCATCGCTTTTGTGGAAGGTTTCGCCCAAGCCGGCCAGCGCATTATCATCACCGCCGGCATGCCTCTCGGCACTCCGGGAGCCACCAACATGCTGCGGATCGCTTATGTCGGCAAGGACGGGGCAGCGGAATAGGGCCTGTCAGCCGCGAGCGGTCTTGAACTCCGAGGCGATGCGGTCAAGCTGCTGGCTTACCGGGCTCTGGGCCGGGGTTTCCGACTTGATCTGGACGTTCAGCATGACGTCGAGCTTTTGCACCCGCAAATGCAGCCTGAGAGAACGCTCGACAAGATCCTTGAGCGCTTCGGGAAGTTGTTCGGAGCCGGTCAGAGAATTGCCGCGGCCGATGTCGGAGAGGCTGATCCGGTGTTTTTCCTTGCGGGCTTCCTCGCTGCTCATTTCGCCAGCACCCGTGGCGCGCTGCAACAGGAGCCAGGAGGCAAGCTGCATCAATCTCGTGGTGAGGCGCATGCTTTCGGTGGCGTAGGCCACGGCGCCATAACGGTCGAGCAGGCGGGCATCCCGGCGGCCGGGACCGTCGAGGTAGTTGGCGGTTTCCTCAACCAGCCCCATGCCTTCCTTAAACACTTTCTCGAATTGCTCCGAGGCCGTGAATTTGGCGAGAAAATCGACGGGCGCTGTGGTGTTTTCGAAACCGGACATGCTTACTGACCCTTTACTCGTTTACTTAAAACTGCACGGACCGGAGGCCGGATAATGAAGCCTGCTTCATTTCCGGTCAATAAGCCATTCCGTATCTTTTGCAGTCTCACAGAAGCAAAATCGGGGCCAAAAAAAGCCGTGGCCAAGGCCACGGCTTTGAGTTCTAACAGGGAGGCGTCAAACAGAGTGGACAGGAGCCACTCGACAACCCAGAACGTCTGGATTACGCGCTAAAATTATACTTAATTCCTTACCGAATGGTTAACGGCACCGCCTGTTAAGGCAAAAGGAACGTGAATTTTTGAGGTTCAGGGGCGGAAAAAGGCATCCGCGGCGTTCTTGCTGGCCCGTTTTGCGTCAATTGCGGCTCTCACCCGGACAATCTCGGACTCCAAATCCTCAATGCGCTGTTCCAATTCGGCGACCGACATCCGCTCCAAATTCTCGCCGACGATAATCTGTGGCTTCGGTTTCGGCAGGTCTTCGAGGTCCATAAGCGCCTCCTTGCGGTCCAGCGCATTTTCCCGGAAAGTGGAATCCACTTTCCGGACAAGAAAATGCGCCAGTTCATTCGGGCTCATTTATGTCATTGCCCATTCGGATAGCAAGCTTGAGGGATTTTCATGACGACGATGACCGCAATCGCCATAAGGGAGCCGGGGGGACCCGATGTCCTGGTGCCGGTGAAGTTCCCGGTTCCCGTTCCGGGACCGGGCCAATTGCTGGTCAAGGTCAAGGCCGCGGGGGTAAACCGGCCCGATATACTGCAACGGCAAGGCGGCTATCCGCCGCCGCCGGGAGCGTCCTTGACGCCGGGTCTTGAGATCGCGGGCGAAGTCACCGGGCTAGGTGCTGGCGTTGGCCGCTACGAGGTGGGCGACAGGGTCTGCGGGCTGGTGCCGGGGGGCGGCTATGCCGAATATGCCATCGTCCACGAGGACAACGCGCTTCCCGTGCCGCCGGGGCTCTCCATGGAAGAGGCGGGGGGCATCCCTGAAACATTTTTTACCGTGTGGACCAATGTGTTCGGCCAGGCGGCATTGCAGCCGGGTGAAACCCTGCTGGTCCACGGCGGATCGAGCGGCATCGGCACCACGGCGATCATGCTGGCCAAGGCGCTTGGATCGTGCGTCATTGTGACAGCGGGGACGGAGGAGAAATGCCAGGCCTGCCGCAAGCTCGGCGCCGATCACGCCATCAACTACCGTAACGCGGATTTTGTCGAGGCGATGAAGGCCCTCAAACTCGAGGCCAATGTCATCCTCGACATGGTGGGGGGCGATTATGTGGCGCGCAATTTCAAGGTGGCGGCCATGTATGGGAGGATCGTTAACATTGCCTTCCAGAAGGGTTCCAAGATCGAAGTGGACCTTCTGCCCATCATGCTGAAACGCCTGACGCTGACGGGCTCGACGCTGCGCCCACGGAGTGTCGCGGAGAAGGCCGAAATCGCCCGTGCCCTGGAATTGACCGTTTGGCCGCTGTTTGCCGCGGGGCGGTTTAAACCGATCATCCACCGCACATTCCCGCTGGCAGAGGCCGCGCAGGCGCATGCGTTGATGGAAACCAGCGGGCATGTGGGGAAAATCATCCTCCTGATGTGAGAGACGTGCGCATTCCGTTTCCTCATGCTGAGGTGCTTTGCCGGCCTGGCTACGCCGAAGCGAAGCTTCAGCTTCGCCAAGGCGAGAGGCAAAGCCTCGAAGCATTGTTTGGGTTCCGCAGACCCTTCGAGGCTCCCCCGGATCAAGTCCGGGGTCGCACCTCAGGGTGAGGATGGTTGTTATCGGAGTGTCATGCCTTGCTTCTCGCGGGCCGCTGAACTATAAGCCCCGCCATCTCCCAACATGTTGTTGTGATGACCGGGAACCCCAGGCGGTTCTCAAGGAGCGAAAAAACCATGTCCCGCGCACCGCTGATGCCCAAGGCCACCGCCGTGTGGCTGGTTGAAAACACCGCCCTGTCATTCCGGCAGATCGCCGATTACTGTAATCTGCATGAGCTTGAAGTAAAAGGCATCGCCGACGGCGATGTCGCCACCGGCATCAAGGGTCTCGATCCGGTGACGGGCGGGCAACTCACCCGCGAGGAGATCGAGAAGGGGGAGGCCGATCCCGGCTACCGCCTCCAGTTTCTGGAATCCAAGGTCAATATCCCGGTGCAGAAATCTACCGGGGGCCCGCGCTACACGCCAGTGTCGCGCCGGGGTGACCGGCCCGATGCCATTGCCTGGCTGCTGCGCTACCATCCCGAACTGCCCGACTCGGCGGTGATGAAACTTGTCGGCACCACCAAGTCGACGATCAATGCCATCCGCGACCGGAGCCACTGGAATGCGGCCGCCATCAAGCCCGTCGATCCGGTTTCACTCGGCCTGTGCTCGCAACTTGAACTCGATCTTGCCGTGCAGAAGGCGGCGCGCAAGACCGGCAAGGGCCAGACCACCGAGGCAACGCCCGCCCGCACCCTGATCCCCGCGGCGGAAGTTTTCGGGACCGCCGCCAACCTCGCCGCCACTGCCGCCGCCACTGCCGCCGCCGAACAGGCAACAACCGCACAGGATGTGAAGGAAAGCGAAAAGGAATATGACGCCGATTCGGTTTTCGCGAAACTTAAAACGCTGAAGAAGCCAAGCGAGAGCGAATAATGCGCGTTCTCATCGTCGGCGCCGAAGGCACGGTGGGTAAAGCCGCCACAGGCGAACTGGGCCGCCGGCACGAAATCATCAAGGCAGGGCGTTCCACCGGCTCCGTCAAGGCCGATCTGACGGACGAAGCCTCGATCCACGCCATGTTCAAAAAACTGGGCAAGCTCGATGCGGTCGTGGCCACGGCTGGGCATGTGCATTTTGGACCACTCGCCACCATGACGGGCGAGCAATTCAAAAAGGGATTACTCGACAAGCTTTTGGGGCAAGTCAATCTGGCGCTTATCGCGCAGCACTATCTCAATGACGGGGGTTCGATAACGCTCACCAGCGGCGTGCTCGACCGCGATCCGGTCCGCCAGGGCGCCAATGCCGCGGCTGTCAATGGCGCGTTGGGCGCTTTCGTCAAGTCGGCGGCCATCGAGATGCCGCGCGGCCTGCGCATCAATGCCGTGAGCCCCGGCCTGCTCGAAGAATCGGTCAAGACATTCGAGGGCTACTTCCCCGGTCACGAGCCGGTATCCTCGGCGCGGGTTGGGCTGGCCTTTGCCAAAAGCGTCGAAGGCGCGCTGACCGGCCAGGTCATCTGCGTGGGCTGACAGGGCGTCCGGCGCAGACAAGCGCCGCGCCGGGCCGCTTATGCATCAGTTCTCCACGTATTTCTCGTCGAAAGGGCCGGTTGAGAAGACATCGCCGACGATGTCTTCGTCGACCCACATAGTGTGGGTCTGGCCGGCCGGGACATAGAGAAAACTGCCGCCCGTGAGGGTTACAGCCTTTGTCTCGTCAGGCGTATTGCCGAATGACATGCGGGCCTTACCCGACAAGACAGTCGCATACTCCGCCGCGGAGTGGCTGTGTGTTTTCTCCACGCTCCCCGCCTTGAGGCGTATGCGAACGGCGAATAGCCCGGGCTTCGACGGGTCGCCGGCGAGGACGGCGATTTCGCCGGCCATCGGATCCTTCGGATCGACCATGGCAAACTGAATGTCTTTGTCGGTGACGATAATGGCATCCTCGGCGTTTGCCGGCGAGACCAGCAGGGGCGCGGCAAGGGCGAAGAATGCAACTGTGGTGAAGAGCGTCACGGATCGTTTCATGGCGGGTTCCTTTCCAAGGTGGCCTTACACTGTAAGGATACTTGCAATTGATACCCTTACGGTGTAAGAAAGCAATTCACGAAATGGTGAATTGAAGGAGGCAAGACGATTGAAGCGCAAATCCCTCAGCGCGGAAAAAATCGCCGAGGCCGCACTAAAGTACATTGACGGAAAGGGGCTTTCCGCGTTCAACTTCCGCACCCTCGCTCACATCCTCGGCTGCGAGGCGATGAGCATTTATCACTACTACCCGAGCAAGGCGCATCTCTTCGATGCCATGATCGATCGCTGCATCCGGGAAATGCAACTGGCGCCGGAGACCGATCCGTGGCTCGACCGGATGCGCCAGATGTGCCGCGAATTCCGCGCCATGGCGCTGCGCCATCCGGGCTTCTTTCCTTTTTTTGCGGTACACCGGCTCAACACGCCAACCGCACTTGCAGTCCTCAACCGGATTCTAAAAGTGTTCGAGGCCACGGGACTCGATGCCGAGACAAGGGCCCGGCATTTTCGCGTCATCGGCTATTTCATCACCGGTGCGGCGCTCGATGAAACATCGGGCTACGCCAAGGGCCCCTCGGCGGCGGAACCGGTGCCCGGCGATGTGGCCGCCCGCGAGTTTCCATCCATCATGGCGGCCGGTCCCTATTTCAACAAAGCCTATCATCAGAAGATTTTCGATGAGGGTCTCGAAACCCTGCTGCGCAAGATCGCCGAGGATGCGGGCGTCAGATAGAGAACGCCGTCGTTCGATACCGGGCAGCCGCTTTGAATCGCTAGCGCTCTAGGTTATGAGCATCCAGCGCACGAGGGATATTTCATGTCCGTCCACGATACCGGTCTCAACAAGAATGCCGCGAACTATCAGCCGCTGACGCCGCTGACGTTCCTCGCGCGATCGGCCGCGGTCTACCCCGATCATATCGCCATCATTCATGGCCAAGCCCGTACGAGCTACGCGCAATTTTATGCCCGCGCCAGGCAACTTGGATCGGCACTGGCGAAGGCCGGAATTCGCAAGGGAGAGACAGTATCGGTGCTGCTTGCCAATACGCCCGCCATGCTCGAATGCCACTATGGCGTGCCGATGGCGGGCGCCGTGCTCAACACGCTCAACACCAGGCT
>JBOHKD010000053.1:0-7610 GCA_050728895.1 Aestuariivirga sp. | reverse complement strand
CTGTCCTGGCACTTGAGGCGGCGGAAACTGCACGATCCCGCCGTCGCTGCGATCGTTGCCGAAGATATCAAGGCCGCCGCCCCCGATCACATCGCGTTCACCGGCGATATGGTCAATGTCGCCGCCTGGGCGGAATTTCCCCTAGCCGCCCGCTGGATCGAGAATCTGGGAAGTCCGGAGAATTTGAGCTTCGTTCCGGGCAACCACGATTGCTATGTCGATTGCCCGTGGGAACAAGGCCTCGGCCATTTCGCCCCGTGGATGACGGGCGACCTGCAGGTGAAGGAGGCGCGGACGGACGCTCAAATCGCCACACCCTTCCCATTCGTCCGCCTACGGCAGAATGTGGCGCTGATCGCACTTGCGTCGGGCCGGCCGCAACCCTTGCGCCGCGCCGGGGGCAAGCTCGGAGCCGCGCAGCTCTCCTCCCTGTCCGTGTTGTTGCGCGATCTGCGCCAGCGCGGCTATGCGCGCGTCGTCCTTATTCATCATCCGCCACTGCCGGGATTGGCACCTTCCCGCAAGGCGCTGCGGGATGCCGGGGCCTTGCGCCGGGTGCTTGTTGAGGAAGGTGCCGAATTGGTGCTCCATGGCCACAATCATCGCCACATGCTGAACCCGCTTGCCACAAGTTACGGCGCCTGCCATGTGGTTGGCATTCCTTCCGCTTCCATGCGCGCTGGAGGCCGCGACCATCCGGCCGCCTGGTATTTCTACCGCATCCTGAGGCAGGAGGGCCGTTGGCTGACCGCCGTCACGGTCCGTGCTTTCGATCCTGTAACACGCCGCATGTCGACGGCCTCGGAATTCACGCTTTCAACCTGAACCGGTCACGGGCTACACTGTTGGGATGCATGCAACGCTTGCGAAATTCGGTTATCCCGCCACGCTCGTTTGCGACTACCGTCATTGGTGTGTCTTGCTGCGCCCCGCCCAGGCGACACTTGGCGCCCTGGTGCTTGCCGCCAAGAGCGGGGAAAAAGCCTTTTCCGATCTGCCGGACGAGGCCTTCGGCGATTTTGCCCTCATTGTCCGCGAGATCGAGCGCGGCCTCAGGGCGTTTTGCGCCTATGACCGGATCAACTATCTCATGCTGATGATGGTCGATCCACATGTGCATTTCCACATCCTGCCGCGCTATGCGGAGCCACGGTTGTTCGAGGACTTAAGCTTCGCCGATCCCGGATGGCCTGGCCTGCCCGATCTCAAATTCGCCAACAATGTTTCCGAAGAAACCCGCGCCCGCCTGCTGCATGCCGTGCAGCGATGCTGGCCGAAAACCTGAAGCCGGTTCCCATGCTCCGCGTCGCCGACCGCCATGTTTTGCATCAGATTATCACGCCGCTCGCGGCGGCCATGGCCATCGGCCTGTTGATGCTGTTGTCGGAGCGCATGGTGCGCCTTCTCGACACCGCGCTCGGCAAGAAAAATTCTTTCGCCGTGGTGTTCGAGATGCTGGCGTATCTCGTTCCCCACTATCTGGGCACCGCCATTCCGGCGGCGCTGTTCCTGGGGCTGCTGTTCGGCTTCAGCCGCATGTCGGCCAATTCGGAAACCGATGCCTTCATGGCGGCGGGCATTGGCCTCAATCGCCTGATGCGTCCGGTCATCGTGCTGGCGATTCTTCTCGGTTTCGTCTCGCTCTTCGTTTTCGGCTGGGCCCAGCCTTATACGCGCTATGCCTTCCGTTCGGTGCTCTTCGATGTCGCGAATGTCGAACTTTTCTATCTGGCCGAGGAAGGCGTGTTCATGCAGGCGGGCGGGCGTACCTTCATCCTTGACGCGCTCGACCGCGGCCGCAACGCCTTCGAGCACGTCTTCATCTATGATGACCAGGGAGACCGGGGGGCCAAAACGGTGACCGCCACGCGAGGCGCCCTCATCGATGTGGCGGGCGAGTCCCGCCCGGTGCTGCGTCTCGAACGGGGCCATCGTCTCGATTTCAAGGGCAGGCCGTCTTTCGCCAGCTCCGGAACCATTCATCCCGAAGTCGCCGAATTCACCCTTTCCGATACGCCGCTGGGCAAGATTTCCAAAAACATCTTCCGTCCACGCGGCGACGATGAACGCGAGTTGACACTGCCGGAGCTCTTCGCCCGTTACGGCGATCCGCCTAAGGAAACGACGCAAACCGCCATGCGCGCCGAAATCCACAAGCGGCTGCTGAATGCCGTGAGCCCTCTTGTCTTGCCATTCCTGGCGCTCCCCTTCACGCTGGGAGGACGCCGCAGCCGCCGGGCTTACCGTTTCGGCTTCGCTCTCGTGCTGATCGTCACGTTTCATGAAATCGTCGAGCAGGGAAGCATCGCGGCCCATTCCGGCGATGTCTCGCCCTGGCTGGTGATGTGGCTGCCGCTTGGCTTCCTCTCCCTGTTCGCCGGGTGGCGTTACTATACCGCCTGCTTTACCGTGAACAACGATCCCATCGATGCGGCGATCGACCGGTTTGGCGACAGGATTTCAGCGGCCCGCAACCGCCTGTTGCGGCGCCTTGGCCGGCAGGTGGCGCCATGAAGATCATAACATGGATGCTCATCCGCATGGTCGCGATGCGCTTTATCGCCATCCTGGCCGGGGTTTCGATTTTCGTGCTGTCGCTCGAGACGGTGAGCCATTCGCCGGAAATCCTGGCGCTTCGTCCGGACAGCGCATCGATTGCTTTCGAATATATCCTGTACCGGTCGCCTGGAACGCTGGCCACGTTTTTGCCGATCAGCATGCTGCTCGCCATGCTCCTGACCTTGACCGAACTCAGTTATCGCAATGAGGTCGCCGCACTTTGGGCGGCGGGCCTTTCGCCGACGCGGATCATAGCACTGCTCATGCCCTTGGCGCTTCTGGCGGGCGGTCTGCATTTTCTTCTGACCGATACCGGCATTCCCGCCACCGAACCCACATTGCGCGAATGGGGCATCGGCGATTACAGCAAGGAGAAGCTGAAAGTCGGCGAAAAAGACCCGATCTGGCTGCGCTCCGGCACCGATATCGTGCGCGCCGGCGGCGCCAATCCGGAATCGACGTTGCTTAAGGATGTCATCATCTTCCGCCGCGAGCCCGACGGCCTGTTGCGCGAACAGATCTTCGCCAATAGCGCGGCATTGACGGATGGCCGCTGGCTGCTGCGCGGCGCGGTTGTCTATTACCGCAGCAACGAGCCCCCCAATCGCATGGATACGCTGGTCTATTCGGGCACCATGAAGCCTGCGGCCGCCGGTGCCCGCTCCGGCGATCCGCAAGCCATGTCGCTGGCCGATCTCGGGTATTTCATCGACAACCAGGGTTTCGGCATCAGGCCCGTCTGGGCCTATCAAACCTGGTGGCACAAACGCGTCTCGCTGTTCTTTTCGGCGCTCCTAATGATCAGCCTGTGCCTTCCGCTTGTCACCAGATTCCGCCGTGGCGGCGGCCTCGGCATCCTCTTCGTGGCGGGTGTGGGCCTTGGTTTCCTGTATTTCGTTGTCGACGGCGTAGCTCTCACCATCGGTGAACTGGGTTTTGTGACGCCCTGGCTTGCCGCCTGGCTTCCGGTGGCGGGCTTCGGCATGCTAGCGGTGGCTTTGACGCTCCGGGCCGAAACCGTCTAACCCTGCGTAGAACGCTAACTGGACCAATAATCTTGGCAGCAACCCGAACTCATGCCGGCGGAAATCCGGTTCTTTGCATCACCGGCACCGAGGGTCCGGCTCTTTTCGGCATCACGCCCAGGGAGCGTCTTAACCGGCAGTTCGCCCGCGAAGGCATTGCCGCCTGTCCTGATCCCGATCAGGCGGCAAACCACGATGGACCCGTCATCGTGGTGCGAGCCGACGCCGTCCTCGACCAGCCGCTCATTCCGGCACTGATTCATAAACCGAAACTCCTGCTGCTGGGCGAAGGCTCCTCGGATAATGTGCCCCTTGCGGCCCATGTGCGAGGCCGCGACGTCCAGGCCGCAGTAGCGCTTCTGGGCGGCAACAAGTCCAAATCTGCGGGCCTTGCTCTCAATGCCCGCCGGCCCGGCGGCCTCGATCTGAAATTTCACAAGGTTCTGCGGAAACGCGAAACACCCTATGCCCTGGCCGTCTCGCCCGCCGATACGGACGCCGTTGCGTGGCGGATGTTCATGGGCACCTACAAGGGTGCCACCGATATTGTTACCAAACATCTTTGGCCCGTACCCGCCTTTTACGCGACGCGTTATTTGGCGGCGCGCGGTGTTACGCCCAATATGGTAACAGGCCTCGGCGCCATTCTTACGGGGCTGGCCTTCTGGCTGTTCTGGCGCGGCGATTTCGGCGTTGGCCTCGTGGCCGCCTGGATCATGACCTTTCTCGATACGGTCGATGGCAAGCTCGCCCGCGTAACACTCACTTCCAGCAAGTGGGGCGACATCTTCGATCATGGCATCGATCTTGTCCATCCGCCCTTCTGGTATGTGGCTTGGGCGCTGGGGCTTTATGCCGTGAGGCTCGGCTGGTCTCCGGCATTTTTTTTCTGGGTTATCGCGGGCATCCTCGGCGGCTATGCCGTGCAGCGCATCATGGAAGGCATCGCCATCAAATGGCTAGGGCTTGAAATCCACATCTGGCGCAAGTGGGATACGCTGTTTCGCCAGGTGACGGCCAGGCGCAATCCCAATCTCATTCTGTTGACCTTGGGCGTTCTCATAGGCAGGCCCGATTGGGGCCTGATAGCGGTGGCCCTGTGGACGGTGGCCTGCCTCGTGTTGCACGGGCTACAGTTGATGCAGGCGCTCGCCGCCCGGCGTGGAGGTCCGCTCACCTCATGGATGAAGCAAGGCTGATGCGGGCGGGCCTCCTCGTCAATCCGCGCTCCGGCAAATCTTCCGGCAAAGGCTTAGGCTTGGCCGAAAAGCTTGGCGGCACGCCAAACGTTTCAGTCAAGTTGCTGGAGCGTTTCGACGCGCTGCCGCAAATCCTCAACGAGTTTGCGGGCGCGGGCGTCACCGATCTTTTCATCAGCTCGGGCGATGGCACTATCCAGGCGGTCCAGACCGAGCTCGCCGAACGAAAACCCTTCGCTCACTTGCCGCGGCTCGTACTTCTCCCCCATGGCACCACCAATATGACGGCGGCCGATCTGGGCTTACGCCTTCGCGGTATCGGCGCCGAGGCGGACTTCATCAAAAGCTTTCAACCTAAGGATCTCCATGGCCGGCCTACCTTGCGCGCCGCCAACCCGCGCGACGGACGGCCTCGCCATGGCATGTTTCTCGGCACTGGTGCCGTGTCGGAGGCGGCACGCTTTTTCCAGCGGGCTCTCGATGCCAGGGGCGGGAATGGCAAATTGGCCGCCGCCGCCACGCTGGCGAGCGCCCTTCTCCGTGCCTTGTTCACCACGTCCGATCCCGCCGATCTTTCGCGCTTCGACCGGCCCTTCGTCATTTCCGTCGATGCTGGGGGAAAGCCTATCGCCAGCGGCCGGCATTTGCTAGTGCTTGCCACCACCCTGGAGAAGCTCCTCTTTGGCACCAGGCCTTTCTGGGGCGGGAAACAGGCGGCGATCCGCTCGACTATCATTCCCTATCCGGTGCCGTGGACGCCGCGCTGGCTTCTCCCTGTCCTGTATGGCGGCGAAAACAGGAAGGGCCCCCCAGGGTCCATAAGTTTCAGCGCCACCGAACTCGCGATCCGCTCTCCCGTCAGCTTTATCCTTGATGGCGAATTCTTCGATGGTCCCGAGGGCGAAGCCTTGCGGGTCGAAACCGGGCCGGTTTTCACCTATGTTCGCGGCTGAATGAAAAATCTCGAAATCCTTGTCGCCGCAACACTAGCCCGTCCGGTGGCGCCGGAAATTGGCGCCATGGCCGATCATGTGCGTGGGCTGCACAACGGTGTCGTGGCGGTGCTCGCCTATGGTTCCTGCCTGCGCGGCATCGCCACCGCCGATTCGCTCATCGATCTCTACGTGTTGACAGCGGATTTTTCCGGCGTAAGTCCCAATTCATTGAGCCGCATGGGCTGCGCCCTGGCGCCACCCAATGTCTACTACGCGGAACTGGATATCGCGGGCCATCGCCTGCGCGCCAAATACGCCGTCATGCCGCTGCCGCTGTTTGCCGAATGGATGACAGCCCCCAATCCCTATTTCTGGGCGCGCTTTGCCCAACCCTCGGCACTGCTGTTCAGTACCGACGATCGGACCGCCACCGCCATCGCGCAAGCCGTTTGCACCATGTATGGCCACGCGCTTGGTCTCTCAGCCGATGACGAGCCGCTTGCCGTGTGGGCCAAAGGCTTCGCTGCCACCTATGGAACCGAACTCCGCGCCGAAGCTTCGGCGAATCGTGCGGCGTCCTTGGTTGCCGCCAATGAGAATTATTATCGCACCGCCGCGGCACTCATGCCGGGTGTGACACCGGTCAAGGCCAACTGGGCAGCGCGCCGTATGACCGGCAAATTATGGTCCCTCGCGCGTCTCATCAAGGCAGCTTTCACCTTCGTGGGCGGCGCCGATTACCTTGCCTGGAAAATCGAGCGCCACTCCGGCCACAGGATTGAACTCACGGATTGGCAGCGCCGCCACCCGGTCATCGCCGGCCTCACGCTCCTGCCAAAACTCCTCAAGCGCGGCGCGGTGCGATAGGTCGGATTTTTTACCCGTTCACCACCTTCTTGCCATGGCCTGCCGCAACCACCTCACCGAACAATTCGATGATCCGGCCGATCTCTTTATCCGTATGAGCGGCCGAGACCGAGCAGCGCAGCAGGCAGAGTTTGTTAGGCGTTCCGGGCGGAAGTGCGATGTTGACATAAACCCCTGCCGCAAGCAGCGCGTTCCACATACCGATGGTTGTCGGCTCGTCGGGGCATTTCACCGCGATGACCGGGCTCACCACATCGCAGCCCATGTCAAGGCCGAGCCCCTTGAAGCCCTGAAACAGCCGCGCCGAATTTTCGCGCAGCCGCTCGCGCCGCCACGGCTCGGCGCCAAGCTTCTTGACCGCTGCGAGCGATGTGGCGATCGAGGCGGGCGAGGATGACGCCGTGAACATATAAGGCCGCATGGCATAGCGCAGCGTTTCAAACATCGGGTGATTGCCCGCTCCGAAACCGCCGATGGCGCCGACGCTTTTTGAAAACGTACCGACGATGAAATCAACCTCGTCCTCCAGTCCCGCTTCGTCCGCCAGCCCCCGCCCATGGGGGCCGAGCACGCCAAAAGAATGCGCCTCGTCGGCCAGAAGCTGAAAGCCGTGTTTCTTCTTCACCTCGATGAAATCGGCCAAGGGCGCCCGGTCGCCAAGCATCGAATAGATGCCTTCGAGCACCACGAGTCTGCCGCCCTCTTCGCCTTCCGAGCGCGCCAGCCGCTTGTCGAGATCGGCTGCGTCATTGTGGCGGAAGCGCACCAGCTTGGCGCCCGACAGCGTGCAACCGTCATAGATCGAGGAATGGGAATCGGCATCAAGGAAGATCGTGTCCTTGGGGCCCGCCAATCCCGCCATCATGCCGAGATTGGCCTGGTAGCCGGTAGTGAATACGATGCAATGACGGCGGTTGAGAAAACGCGCCAGCTCCTGTTCCAGCGCCACATGCGGCGCATAGGTGCCGTTGGCGATGCGCGAGCCCGTGGTACCCGTGCCGAAATCCGCGATCGCCGCCTTGCCG
>JBOHKD010000052.1:0-7765 GCA_050728895.1 Aestuariivirga sp. | reverse complement strand
CCCCAAGCGCGTTGGCCACTTCGTAAACGCGCGCGATGGCGCGGTTGAAACGCAGGTTCGAAAGATCGTCGGTCACCGCCAGCAAGGCCCCATGTACGCTGCGGCGAAGTTCAACGCCATTGCCGGCGGTTACGGCTCCGGCTCCAATCCGCGCCGCCTCGTTCACCATGCGCCAGAGGCGCTGGGTAAAGCGCCAGGCGCCTTCAACGCCTCCTTCCGTCCATTCGATGTCGCGCTCGGGCGGCGTGTCCGACAGCATGAACCAGCGCGCCGTATCCGCACCGTAGCGCTCGATGATGGCTTCGGGATCGATGACATTGCGCTTCGACTTCGACATCTTCTCGATGCCGCCCGTCGTCAGGGGCTCCCCGGTTTTGGCATGAAACCAATTTCCATCTCGGTGCACGGCGTCGGCGGGGAATACCCACTCACCGCTCGAGGTTTGGAAGGTTTCATGGATCACCATGCCTTGGGTGAACAGGCTGGCGAAGGGTTCGGCGAGATCAAGGTGTCCGGTCCGCTGCATGGCCCGCACGTAGAACCTGGAATAAAGCAGGTGCAGAATCGCGTGTTCGACGCCGCCGATATATTGGTCGACGGGGAGCCAGTAGCGCGCCGCCGCCGGGTCTACCGGCGCTTGCGCTTGTGGCGAACAGAAGCGCACGAAATACCAGGACGAATCGATGAAGGTATCGAAGGTATCGGTCTCGCGCCGCGCCGCCCCTCCGCACGAGGGGCAGCTTACGTTCTTCCATGTTGGATGGTGTTCCAAAGGATTACCCGGTCTATCGAAGGTAACATCCTCCGGTAGCACCACGGGGAGCCCGGTCTTTGGGACCGAAACGATGCCGCAAGTTCCGCAGTGGATAACGGGAATCGGACATCCCCAGTAGCGCTGGCGCGACACACCCCAATCGCGCAACCGGTAATTCACTTTGCGCTCGCCAATGCCCATGGCCTCCATGCGGCGGGCCACTTCTTCCTTGGCCTCAGGCACGGTCAACCCGTTCAGGAAGTCGGAATTAATGAGAATCGTCTCGCCGCCTTCCTTATCGAGGAAGGCCTCTTTACCAATCGCAAAATTAGCGGGATCGGCCGATTTTGGCGCTACGACCGGTATGACGGCCAAGCCATACTTCCGGACAAAATCGAGATCGCGCTGGTCATGGGCGGGGCAGCCGAAAATGGCGCCCTCGCCATAGGCCATCAACACGAAATTCGCCACATAGACGGGCAAAAGCACGCCGGGCAGGAAGGGATGCCTGGCATTCAAAGCCAGCCGATAGCCCTGTTTTTCGGCGCGCTCGATTGACTCTTCGCTGGTGCCAAGGCTTGCAACCTCGCGGCGGAAATCGGCAAGACCCCGGTCTTTTTCGGCCAGACGTTTCGCCAGGGGATGATCGGCGGAAATGGCGCAGAAGGTCGCGCCGAAGATCGTGTCCTGGCGGGTGGTGTAGACAGTCAGGCGCTCATCCAGCGCATTGCCGCCCGCGTCCTCAAGGGCGAATGAAAAGCGCATGCCTTCCGATCGCCCGATCCAGTTGCGCTGCATCAGGCGGACCTTCTCCGGCCAGCGGCCAAGCCCGTCGAGAGCCGACAGAAGTTCCTCCGAATAGGCGGTGATCTTGAGAAACCATTGGGCGAGGTCGCGCTTTTCAACCAGCGCTCCCGACCGCCAGCCACGGCCGTCGATCACCTGCTCATTGGCCAGCACCGTGTTGTCGACGGGATCCCAGTTCACCGTCGAAATCTTGCGTTCCACGAGCCCCGCCCGCAGGAAGTCGATGAACATTTCCTGCTCGTGGCGATAGTAACTCGGATCGCAGGTGGCGATTTCCCGGCTCCAGTCGAGCGACAGGCCCATGGACTGCAATTGGCCGCGCATGGCGGCGATATTCCCGTAGGTCCAGGCCTTGGGATGGACGCCGCGCTCGATCGCGGCATTTTCCGCCGGCATGCCGAAAGCATCCCAACCCATGGGATGCAGGACATTATATCCACGCGCCCGCATGAAGCGGGCAATCACGTCGCCCATGGTATAATTGCGCACATGCCCCATGTGAATGCGGCCCGATGGGTACGGAAACATCTCGAGCACATAATATTTCGGCTTGCCCAAATCTTGCACCGCTTCGAAACAGCGGTGCTCGGTCCAGTAGCGCTGCCAACGCGGTTCGGCATCGCGCGGATTATAGCGGTCGGTCGCCAAGGAATGTCCCCACGGAGCGGTTTTTTACAATTGTCCATGGCAGTACCAGTCCTTGAAATCGCCCGCAAGCGAAGCCATAAATCCCCATGGCTCATCCCGGATTGGAAGAGGTGCGGCGGAAAATCCGGGAAGCAGCGCTTTCGGCGGGCCGCGATCCCCAGTCGGTAACACTTATCGCCGTCAGCAAGACGTTCGATGCGCCGCACATCCTGCCGGTTATCGATGCCGGGCAGAAATTATTCGGCGAGAACCGGGTACAGGAAGCAAAGGCCAAGTGGCCCGCCCTCAAAGCCCGTTATCCCGATTTGAAACTGCATCTCATTGGACCGCTGCAAAGCAACAAGACGGAAGATGCGGTGGCCCTGTTCGACGTCATTCACACAGTGGACAGGCGCAAGATCGCGAGCGCCTTGGCCACGGAAATGCAGCGCCAGCAGCGCTTTCCACAACTCTTTATCCAGGTGAACACCGGCCGCGAAAAACAGAAGGCCGGCATCGATCCCGAAGAAGCCGACGCCTTTATCGAAGAATGCCGGGAGCAATTAGGCTTGCGCATTTCCGGGTTGATGTGTCTTCCACCGGAGACGGAAGACCCGAAACCGCATTTTGCGCTTCTCGCGGGCATCGCCAGGCGCCAGGGACTTTCCGAACTCAGCATGGGGATGAGCGGCGACTATGCCGCCGCCATCAGCTGGGGTGCTACCTTCGTGCGGATCGGCTCGGCAATTTTCGGCAAGCGGGCCTAGGGCCAGCGGGCTGAACAACAAGCCTGGTTTTCCGGTCGCACAGGGCGAGGACAATTACCATATTGCGCCTGGAGAGGGCCACGCATCCCGCTGTGGGGGTCGCTCCGGAGGAGATCAGATGGAGAAATATGGCGCTCCCGCGAGCCTGGACGCGAGGGCGTTGATTGTGGGAAAGCATGACCACGACGTCATAGAGGCCATCGGCCCGGCACATGGTTTCGTGGCTTGCGGGATAGGGCAGGCTGACCTGCCGATTGTAATTGCGGTCACCCACGGCGTCACACCAGGCGTCGGAAGACCGTATGACCCGTAGCGGAAGCCCCGAGCGGGAAGGTAATCCCCGGTCGGCCCGGTAGGCGACTTTCAAGAGTTGCCAACGGCCAACGGGTGTTGCACCATCGCCTTCTTTTTTCAGGTGGCTGAGGCCGCCGCGGCCGACAACACAGGGAAAGTGCATCGACCCCACGGTCAGGAGAGCTTTCGCCGCCCGCATGCTGATCGCGCGGACGTGAATAGAGGTGATGATTTTTCTCACGGCGAGTTGTCTTGCGGGAAGGGGTTGCAACAGGCAAAGGGTGAAGCTAACGCATTTTCCCGGAAAGTGGAATCCACTTTCCGGGGAAGGAAATGCGGTAGTAAATAGGTTGGAGCATGTTCTTATCGCCAAAGTGTGTACACTTTGGCGGAACAGGCTCTAAATTTTGGCCATGGCAAGGCGCGACCGCGAGGCATTAAGGCAATGACCACCACCAAAAAAATCCTGATCGTCGATGACGACGATACATTGCGCGAAACCCTGCGGGAGCAATTCTCCCTGCACGATGAATTCACCGTCACCGACGTTGCCAATGCCACCGCCGGGGTCAAGGCGATCAAGGCCGATCACGCCGATCTTGTCCTTTTGGACGTCAATCTTCCCGACATGGATGGCCGCGAAGCCTGCAAAATCATGCGGCGCAACGGCTACAAGGGGCCGATCCTGATGCTGACCGCGCAAGGCTCCGATTCGGATACGATCCTCGGTCTCGATTCGGGCGCCAACGACTATGTAACAAAGCCCTTCCGCTTTGGAGTTCTGCTGGCCCGGATCAGGGCGCATCTGCGCCAGCATGAGCAGAGCGAAGACGCGATCTTCAAGGTCGGCCCCTATACATTCAAACCAAGTGCCAAGATGCTCATCCGCGACGACAACAAGAAGATCAGGCTCACGGAAAAGGAAACCGCCATTATTAAATTCCTGTTCCGGGCTGGCGAGCAGATCGTGGGCCGGGACGTGCTGTTGCACGATGTCTGGGGCTACAATGCCGGGGTCACCACCCATACGCTCGAAACCCATATCTACCGGCTCCGGCAAAAAATCGAGCGCGACCCCAGCCACGCCGAACTGCTGGTCACCGAAGGCGGCGGCTATAAGCTCGTCCCTTGATCTTCCCGGCCATTCGGACTCTTATGGAACCCTTGGTGAGGGCCTGGGCAAGTCAGGCGGGGCAACGGGCGGCAAATCATTGCGTATGATTCCAGTTGATGCGGCATGAGCGTCAGGGCGAATGCGGAAACGCTTCGGAGCATTCCGATCTTCGCGGAGTGCGATCCCGTGCATTTACAACTGCTGGCCTTCGGAGCCGAACGCCAGCAGTTCAAGGCCGGTGGATCGATCATTGTCCAGGGCCTGACGGGAGCCGCTGCCTTTCTCATCCTCAGCGGTGAGGCCGACCTTTTGGCCGACCGGGGCAGGCAAGAGGAAATCATAGGCTCGGCCGGTCCCGGCGCTCTTTTGGGAGAAGTCGCAATGATCGGCGAAGTCCCCTATTCGGTGACGGCACGCGCCAGGGTGCCGGTCACGGCGGCACGGATCAGCCGGAGCCTGTTCATGCGGGTGGCCGAAGAATATCCGGAATTCGGCAAGGCCGTCTTCAGAGCTCTGGGGGACAAGCTCGACGGCTCGATGTCCGATCTTTTGGAAGCCCAGGTTCTATTGGACCAGGCCAAATCTTTTTCCAACCTATAGGGCGAAACTCGCCATCACCGGAACATGGTCCGAGGGCTGCGGCCAGCCGCGTGCCTCGCTCAAGACCTCAATCCCGTTGCAGGACGGCGCCAAACCCGCTGTCGACCACACATGGTCGAGACGGCGGCCGCGATTGCTTTCCGCCCAATCCCGCGCCCGGTAGCTCCACCATGTATAGAGCTTCCGGTCCGGCGGGACATGCTGGCGCATAAGATCGACCCAGGCGCCGGCGCGTTGCACACGGCCCAATGCTGCCGTCTCCACGGGTGTGTGACTAACCACCTTCAGCAACGCCTTGTGCGACCATACATCGTGTTCCAGAGGGGCGATATTGAGGTCGCCAACCACGATCCCCTCATGGCCGTTTGCCAGCGAACCCGCTTCGAACCAACCTTCAAGCTCGTCGAGGAACTGCAATTTATGCGCGAATTTTTCGTTGATCGCGGGGTCCGGCTCGTCGCCGCCGGAAGGCACATAAAGATTATGGATTGTCAGGGGTTTTCCGGCAGCGACCGTTGCCGCGATGTGGCGGCAATCGGCTTTCGAGCAAAAGGACCTGAGATCCGTGCCGATAAAGGGAAGGCGAGAGACGATGGCGACACCGTGATAGCCCTTCTGGCCGGACTCGGCGATATGATTGTAGCCCAGCTCCTTAAGGGGCGCGGACGGAAACTGGCCTTGCGGACATTTGGTTTCCTGCAAGCACAGAATGTCGGGGCGCCAGTCGCGCAGGAAGCGGCAGACAAGATCGATTCTCAGGCGGACGGAATTGATATTCCAGGTGGCGATTTTCAGCGTCATGCCTCAGCCACATGCACCGGCGCGAACACGGGCGCAAGACCTCTCAAGGCCGAACTACTTTTGGTCGCGTTCCTTGCGATTGATTTTCACGACAAACAATTTCGGATCGGGATCGACGCCCGCCACGATGTTGTCGAGAGAGACTGTCGTCCGCCGGTTCTTGCTGTCGATGATAACCCACTGCTGGAGTGTGTTGCGGGTATGGTCGAAAACCAGAATCAATTTCCCGCCCATCAATCCTTCCTTGTCCTCAAGGGTCACGGAGGTGAGACCATCGGTTTCTTCAAAGCCCAGAATATTGGTGTCATTCAGAAGATCGACCTTGTTGCCCAGCACGAGCCTCAAGGGCGTTTCCGAAAGCGGGAACTGGTCGCCCTTTTCCTTGGCGCGGTTTTTGATGGTGAGCCATGTTCCGTCGGCCACGATCAGAAACGGATTGGGGGCAGCGTACTCAAAGCGCATTTTTCCGGGTTTGCTGATGAAAAATACCCCGTGCGACAAGCTGCCCTTCGGGCTCACCTGGGTAAAGTCGCCCTGCAAATTTTGGAAACCATTGATATAATCGGTAATCTGCTGGATCGACACCGCCTGCTCGGCCGTCACTTGCAGAACTTCCGCGGCGAGAACCCTTGTCGAGGCCAAAATCGCAAGGCCCGCGCAAAATGCCGCGAGCCGCAATCTTTTTACCAGTGAAATGCGCATGCTTGGCCCTTTGGTTATTTTTCGCATACGTCGGTTATAGACGAAATCGAGCCCAATTGAGGCACGTCAAAGCCTGGATCATGCTCTGGCGCTGTCTCCCGGCACCATGATTTCGCGCTTGCCCGTGGCGCTTGCCGCCGAGATCAGGCCTTCCTTTTCCATGCGCTCGATGAGGCTTGCGGCCTTGTTGTAACCCACTTGCAGCCGCCGCTGCACATAGCTGGTCGAGACTTTTTTATCGCGGAGCACCACGGCCACGGCCTGATCATAGAGACTGTCGCCGGAACCGCCCTCGCCGCCCGCACCCAGACCTGCCTCGCCAAAGAGTTCGTCGTCGGTCTCTTCGGTTACGGCTTCGAGATATTCCGGCGACCCCTGGGATTTCAGATAGCGCACGATCTTCTCCACCTCCTCGTCGGAGACAAAGGGTGCGTGGAGGCGCGAAATGCGTCCGCCGCCCGCCATGTAGAGCATGTCGCCGTGGCCCAGAAGCTGCTCGGCGCCCTGCTCGCCCAGGATGGTTCGGCTGTCGATTTTCGATGTCACCTGAAAGGAAATGCGCGTCGGAAAGTTGGCCTTGATCGTGCCGGTGATGACGTCGACCGAGGGCCGCTGCGTCGCCATGATGACATGAATGCCGGCGGCGCGCGCCATCTGTGCCAGGCGCTGTACGGCACCTTCGATGTCCTTGCCGGCCACCATCATGAGATCGGCCATCTCGTCGATGATGACAACGATATAGGGCAGTGGCGGCAGGTCCATGGTTTCGCGCTCGAAGACGGGCTCGCCCGTTTCGGGATCGAAACCCGTCTGCACCGTGCGCGACAGCGCTTCACCCCGGGCGAGAGCCTGCTTCATGCGGGCATTGTAGCCGTCGATGTTGCGGACACCGACTTTCGACATCTTGCGGTAACGTTCTTCCATTTCCCGCACCGCCCATTTCAATGCCACGATCGCCTTGCGGGGATCGGTGACGACCGGGGACAGCAGATGGGGAATTCCTTCGTACACGGATAATTCCAGCATCTTCGGATCGATCATGATGAGCTTGCAGCGGTCGGGCGGCAGCCGGTAGAGGAGCGACAGGATCATCGTGTTGATGCCAACCGACTTGCCGGACCCCGTGGTACCCGCGATCAGGAGATGCGGCATGCGCGCCAGATCGGCGAAGACCGGTTCGCCGCCGATATTCTTGCCAAGCGCCAGAGCGAGACTCTGGCCGGTTTTCTCAAAGGCTTCGGATGCCACCAATTCCCTGAGATAGACGGTTTCGCGTTTGCTGTTGGGCAACTCTATGCC
>JBOHKD010000051.1:5059-7806 GCA_050728895.1 Aestuariivirga sp. | reverse complement strand
GTGACGAACACCACGGTTTTCTTCGTTCTGTCCCACAATTCGAGAAGCTGCTGGTTGAGCTTGTCGCGCACGATCTCGTCGAGCGCGCCGAACGGCTCGTCCATCAGCAGAAGCTGGGGATCGAAAGCCAGCGCCCGGGCAATCGACACGCGCTGTTGCATGCCGCCGGAGAGTTGCCAGGGAAATTTGCGCTCGAAACCGTTGAGATTGACCAGTTCGAGATTGCGTTTGATGCGTTCGGCGCGGGAGTTAAGGCCCATGATCTCCAGGGGAAGGCCGACATTGCTCTCAACGTCGCGCCACGGATAGAGCGCCGGCGCCTGGAACACATAGCCGTAAGAGCGGTTAAGCCGCGCTTCCCTGGGGCTCATGCCGTTCACCCGGATGGTGCCGGAACTCGCGGCTTCGAGATCGGCGATGACGCGGAGCAGCGTGGTCTTGCCGCAGCCGGAGGGTCCGATGAAGGAGATAAATTCGCCGCCGGCGACGCTGAGATCGATTTTAGACAGGGCATAAACCGGTCCATCCGCCGTGGTGAAGGTCAGGCTGAGACCCTCGGCTTCAATCACGGCGTTGGCCGCCATGCTCACTCCCCGGAGATTTTTGATTATTGGCCAAACGCTATCCGCTCTTGACCATTCGATCAAGAATTAACAGGATAGGGCAATGCCACAGGTCAGGACGGCGGCACTCCGCAAGACCCGCATCCAGACGCAAAACGAGGAGCTCATTCTCGATGCGGCGCTGGAGGTATTCTCGGCCTATGGTTTTCGCGGCTCCACGGTGGACCAGATCGCCGCGAAATGCGGCTTGTCAAAACCAAACCTCCTGTATTACTTCCGGCGCAAGAACGACATATACATCGCCGTCCTCGAACGCACCCTGGCGGACTGGCTTGAACCGCTTCGGGCGCTGGATGAAGCAGGCGACCCCATCGCGGAGTTGTCGCGCTACATCTCCGAGAAGATCAGAATGTCGCGCGAAAAACCGGAAGCCTCGCGCCTCTTCGCCAATGAAATCCTGCACGGCGCTCCTGCTATCGGCAAGTTCCTGAAAGGGCCGCTCAAGAAACTGGTGGACGAGAAAGCGGCGGTTATCCGCGGCTGGATCGCCCAAGGCCGTCTCACCGCTGTCGATCCCTATCACTTGATCTTCGCCATCTGGGCGACGACCCAGCACTATGCCGATTTCGAAGTGCAGGTTCACGCTGTCTTGGGCAACGGCAACGGCCACATGACGGCCGCCGAGCAAACGCTGCTCACCCTTGTCATGAACGGACTGAAACCCCGCCCTACAGAATGAAATCGAAGTCGTTGAGGGAAAATACGCCGGTCAATCCGATCTGGAAATCGGCTATGCCGTCTCCGTCGGTGTCGCCCTCAATGATCGTCTGGCCGCCGGATACCGCGTAGCGCAATTCTCCCGCATTAGCGGAAAACGCAGCCCCGCCGATGAATGCGAATGTGTCGTCACCGCCGCCGAGCATGGCGTCGATGCCGGCAAGATCGATCTTGTCCACGCCCACGCCGAAATCCGTGATCAAATCGCGCGCGGTGCCCACGGCGGACTCGAGGATATCCTTGAACACGAATTGATCCGCGTCCTGTCCGCCGGTTAATCTGTCGAAGCCCGCGCCACCGATCATGGTATCCGCGCCAGCACCGCCGTTCAGCGTGTCGTTGCCGGCCAGGCCCGTCAGCACATTATTGCCGGTGGTTCCCGTCAGCGTGTCGTTGAAAGCCGAGCCGGTGAGGTTCTCGAAGCCCGACAGCGTGTCGGTGCCGGCGCCAACGGTATTCTGCGCCGTGGTCAGCGCCAGGTTGACCGTCACGCCCGCGGTGGCGTTCCGATAGGACACCGTGTCGAGACCGAGGCCGCCCGCCAACACATTGTTGCCGCCAGACCCTTCCAGCGTATCGTTAAAATTCGAGCCCGTCAGGTTCTCGATGGTCGCAAGCGTGTCGCCCTCGGCATCGCCGCCACTGCCAAGCCCGGTCATCAGGCTGACATTGACGCCCGAAGCCGAAGCGGCATAGGTGGCCGTATCCGTTCCCACGCCACCGATCAGCGTATCGGCGCCGCCAAGGCCGGCGAGAATGTTGTTGCCGGTATTGCCCGTGATTATGTTGGCTAAACCATTGCCGGTGCCGTTGATTGCCGTTGTACCGGTGAGCGTCAGATTCTCAATGGTGCCCTTGGCGTGGACCGCATCCGACAGGCTGAAGGTAAGCGAGGACTGCACCGTGTCGATGCCATCGCCGCCGGTTTCGTCGGCCACGTCGCCGGCATTGTCCATGACATAGATGTCACTGCCCGTGCCGCCGATCATGGTGTCGGCGCCGGCGCCGCCGTTCAGCGTGTCATTGCCGGCGAGGCCCGTAAGCGTATTGTTGCCGGTATTGCCGGTGAGCACATTGTCGAGGCCGTTGCCGGTGCCGGCGATTGCCGCCGAACCGGTAAGCGTCAGGTTCTCGACAAAGGCCAGGGCGGCGAGCGAGAGGGCTATCTGCGACTGGATTGTATCGGTTCCCTCATTGGCGAGTTCGCTCACCGTGTCGCCGATATTATCGACGACATAGATATCGTTTCCAGCGCCGCCGATCATGGTATCCGCGCCAGTACCGCCGTTCAGCGTGTCGTTGCCGGCCAGGCCCGTCAGCACATTATTGCCGGTGGTTCCCGTCAGCGTGTCGTTGAAAGCCGAGCCGGTGAGGTTCTCGAAGCCCGACAGCGTGTCGGTGCCGGCG
>JBOHKD010000051.1:0-4959 GCA_050728895.1 Aestuariivirga sp. | reverse complement strand
CCAACGGTATTCTGCGCCGTGGTCAGCGCCAGGTTGACCGTCACGCCCGCGGTGGCGTTCCGATAGGACACCGTGTCGAGACCGAGGCCGCCATCGAGCGTGTCATTGCCGGCATCGCCCGAGATCAAATCGTCGCCGCCTCCGCCCTTGACATTGTCGTTGCCGTCGCCGGCCCAGATTATATCGTTGCCGAGCCCGCCATCCAATGTGTCGTTGCCAGCGAAGCCATTGATCGTTTCATCGAGATCCGTGCCAGTGAGCACGTCGGCGCCCGAGGTTCCATCGATGATATTGCTGCTGTCGAGCAGCCACATCTCCTCAAAGCCATAATCTGCATAGGCGAAGCTGATAGTCGGGATTCCATAGAAATAAAGAATGTCGTAACCCGCGCCGCCGTCGAATTGCAGAAGATTGTCGAATATATCGGCATAGAAGATATCATCGCCATCGCCGCCAAGCAGAATATCGGCGCCCGCGCCGCCCCGGAGGACATCGTTCCCCGTTCCGCCTTCAAGCCTGTCATCGCCGGCCCCACCGTTAAGCGTATCATTGCCGGCGTTGCCCTGAAGGATATTGGCCAGGGCATTTCCCGTAATGCTGTCGGAAGCCGAGCCGCCCGCAGCATTTTCAATGTCGCAAGCATAGGCAATGGCCACATTCATGGTCATGCCGTCGCAATCGGAAAAGGTGCCGGGGTTGAGATCGATGCGCGACGCCGTGGCAAATCCCGAGAGATCCAGCCAGTCGTTGCCGCCGCCATCCCAGATAGTCAGGATGGGATGCGCGTTTTGGGTGAAATCGAATACCGTTACACCGGTGTTGGAATTGAACCCGTAGCGGGTATCGCCCGCTCGCGTATTCATTTCCGCGCCGTAGAGCGCCTGGATGGCGAGGATGTCATGCAGCATCGGCGTTTGAGCGTAATACCAATTTCCGTCGCTGGCGCGCCAATCCGCCCCCGTATTGGAGGCGTTGAAATAGGACATGACCGTGTACATGATGCTGTCTTGCGCATAGAGCGCATCGTTTTGATAGGTGGGATTGCCGCCATTGTAGTTGCCGGGATGCGCCAGTCCCAATGCATGGCCGAGTTCATGCATATAGGTTTGAAAACCCCATTGCCCGACTTGGGGTGTCACCAGATCGTTGGTGCCCCAGCTTGCATCATAGGTGCGATTGAACCACACCGAACCCGATGCCGAGCCCCCTCCGGGGTAATAGGCATGAGCATATCCGATATTGGTGGTGGTGTTCTGGAATGTGACATTAGCGGGCGACGTGGTTTCGACAAAATCCGGCGCGATGAGATCGTCCCACAGCTTGATAGCGAGCCTTGCGGCGTCTTTTTGAGCCGCGGTGAGCGCCGAGAATCCGGGGCCTTCTCCTGTGGAAAACGACCAGCTCGGCGCTGACGCCGGAAAGCCATAGGAGATCGTGCTACCGCTCCACATGACGCCGGCGCGCAAGAGATTGTTGATAATTTGTGTATTGGTCCATGTGACGGGCATGGAGCGCTCCTGAATTGGGTCTCGATACACCGTAATTCTTTCGGCGCTTCCAGTTACATAACCCTTAAAGGTAGAAAGGGATTTTTACGGGAATGCCCCTCGCCGGCGTCGTAACCTTAACGCTAGTGGCTGGCCGGCCGAGGATGGGGAGCATAATCCGCCCCATTGACGGTTCCCGGCCGGCCCTCGAGATTAAGTTTCGCCACCCGCTCCGGCGTCTCCGCGATGACCTTGCCGCCGCGCACCACCTTGAGCCGGTTGGCCTTGAGCCTGATCGCCTCAATCGGATTCTTGGCTTGCAGTACGACGAAATCGGCCTTGCAGCCCGGCGCCAACCCGTAGCCGTCGAGACGCATGGTCTTGGCTGGATTGACCGTTACCGCATCGAAGGCCCAGCGTAGGGCCTCGCGGCTGGTCATGGGGGCTGCATGGATGCCCATTGAGGCAACCTCCAGCATGCAGGCCTGCCCCAGCGGATACCAGGGGTCCATCACGCAATCATGTCCAAAGGAAACATTGATGCCGGCGGCGCGAAGCTCCGGCACCCGCGTCATGCCCCGGCGCTTTGGATAGGTATCGTGGCGTCCCTGCAGGGTGATGTTGATCAGCGGATTGGGGGTTGCGTGGAGCTGAGCCTCCGCCATCAGCGGAATAAGTTTCGATACATAGTAGTTATCCATGGAATGCATGGAGGTGAGATGGGAACCCACCACACGGCCCTGGAGACCGAGCCGTTGCGTCTCATAGGCCAGTGTTTCGACATGGCGCGACAGTGGATCATCCGTCTCATCGCAGTGGATGTCGACGAGAAGTCCGCGTTTCTCCGCGATCTCGCATAATTCCTTCACGCTCGCGGCACCCTCCGCCATAGTGCGCTCGAAATGCGGGATGCCGCCCACCACATCCACCCCCATGTCGAGTGCCCGGAGAAGATTGGCCCTCGCATTTTTCGAGCGGTAGAAGCCGTCTTGCGGGAATGCGACAAGTTGCAGGTCGAGATAGGGCGCGATTTTCTTTTTGACCTCAAGCAATGCTTCGACGCACAGCAGCCGGTCATCGCAGACATCGACATGGCTGCGGATGGCGCCGATGCCTTGGGAGACAGCAAGATCGCAATAGCGGAGCGCTCGTTCGATCACCGCCTCATGGGTGAGCAGCGGCTTGAGTTCTCCCCACAGTGCGATGCCTTCAAGAAGCGTGCCCGACACATTAAGCCGTGGCAGGCCGAGCGACAGCGTGGCGTCGAGATGCAAATGCGCATCGACGAACGGCGGCGACACCAGATAGCCCTTGGCATCGATGGTTTGGCGCGCCTCGCCCGCGATGTGAGGGGCAAGCTCGGCAATCCGGCCATTCCCGCATGCGATATCGATGCCGGTCCGGCCATCGGGAAGCGTTGCATTGCGAACCAGAAGATCGAGCATGGAAGCCTCGTTAAAGAATGAAGACTACGCCAGCGCTTGCAATTCCTTGAGGATGGCGGCGCCCATCTCCGATGTCGAGGCATTGCCGCCGATATCTCTTGTGTGAATGCCCTTGGCGAGCACGGCGGCGATGGCTTCGTCTATCTTGGCCGCCCACTCGCCGAGACCGAAAGAATAGCGGAGCGCCATGCCGAAGCTGGCGATCATGGCGATGGGGTTGGCGGCGCCCGTGCCCGCGATGTCGGGAGCCGACCCATGCACCGGCTCGTACATGGCCTTGCGCCGCCCCGTCTTGGCATCGGCGGCTCCGAGCGAGGCCGACGGCAGCATGCCGAGCGAGCCCGTGAGCATCGCCGCCACGTCGGACAGCACGTCGCCAAACAAATTGTCGGTGACAATCACATCATACTGTTTCGGCCAGCGCACCAGTTGCATGGCGCAATTGTCGGCCAGCACATGCTCGATCTCGATATCCGCATAGTGTTCCTTGTGAAGGCGGCTGACGACCTCGTGCCACAGCACTCCCGACTTCATCACATTGCGCTTCTCCGCCGATGACACTTTCTTGCGCCGGGCGCGCGCCAGTTCGAAGGCGACGCGCGCAATGCGCTCGATCTCGAACGTATCGTAGACCTGCGTGTCGATGGCGCGTTTCTGGCCGTTACCGAGGTCGGTGATGGTCTTGGGTTCGCCGAAGTAAACCCCACCCGTCAGTTCACGGACGATCAGGATATCGAGGCCTTCCACCACTTCGCGCTTGAGCGAGGAGGCATCCGCCAGTGCCGGATAGCAGATGGCCGGGCGGAGATTGGCGAACAGGCCGAGATCCTTGCGCAGGCGCAAAAGGCCGGCTTCGGGGCGCGCGTCGTAAGGCACCTTCTCCCACTTGGGGCCACCCACGGCGCCAAACAGCACGGCGTCGGCAGCCATGGCCTTGGCCATGTGTTCTTCGGAGATCGCCTTGCCGTGGGCATCATAGGCGCTACCGCCGGCAAGTCCGCGATCGGTCTCGAACCTGGCAATGCCTTGCGCGTTAAACCAGGCGATAATCGCTTCGGCTTCTTTCATCACTTCCGGGCCGATGCCGTCGCCCGGAAGCAGGAACAGATTATAGGAGGCCATGAATCATACCGCGATTGTTGGAGAAATCCGGGAAAAATGCCTAGCGGGAGCCGGCATCTTAGGCAAGCGCCAAAGCTGAGACCGCCTGACGTTCTCAGTGCGACATCAGCCCCGGCCGGTTGAGACGCCCCAGCACAAAACGCGTGGCACCGCCGAAAATGAATTCGGCGATCCTGCTGTGGCCATAGGCTCCCATGACAATGAGCCCCGCACCACAGTCGTCGGCGCATCGCAATAGCGCCTGGCCGGCATCATGTCCCTCCATGGGGAAGGTTTGCGCCTCCGCCGCGATCCCGTGGCGGGCCAGCGCCTCGGCGAGGCCAGCACAGCTATTGCCGGCCGTTGCCATATCTTTCGGCGCTCCGGCGCGGACAACGCGGACTTTCTTTGCCAACTTGAGCAGCGGCACGGCGTCGAAGGCGGCCCTTGCCGCCTCGCGGCTTCCATCCCAGCCCACTACGACTTCATCGAAGGAGAGTTTGGCCTCGCCCGTGGCCGGCAGGATGATGACCGGGCGGCCAACGCCCATGATCACCTGTTCGACAAAATCGCGCTCGACGCCGGTAACCTCGTCCGGATTCGTCGCCGAAACCAGGATGACATCGGCATTGCGCCCGCGCGCGATGGTATCGTCGGCAATCAGCGGCGTGCGGGCCTCGATCTGGCGGAAATCGAAGCTTGTTCCTCCGCGCTGCATGACCGCCTCGAAATCGGCCCTGACCTTGGCGGCATTGTCCTTGAAATAGGTGCGGTTGCCTTCGAATATTTGTGGCGCGGCCTCGAAGCCGACCGAGGGATAGACCTGCACCGCGGGGATCACATAGAGCCCGGAGACATGGGCCTTCAGCACCCGCCCCAGCATGTCCGCCGCCTGAACGGCTTGCGGGCGGCGCACGGTTTCATTG
>JBOHKD010000050.1:0-8038 GCA_050728895.1 Aestuariivirga sp. | reverse complement strand
CCGCCCCCTGTTTATGAATCGGCGTTAATCGATCCGCAAGAGTCCACAACGGGAACGGATTCGAACTATACGCTTTTGCGGCGCTGGCCCAGGCCCATGCGTTTAGCAAGCTTCGACCTCGCCTCGGCATATTTGGATGCTACCATCGGATAGCTGGCGGGCAAATTCCATTTGTCGCGATACTGCTCGGGCGACAAATTGTAGTGCGTGCGGAGATGGCGCTTCAACGACTTGAACTTCTTGCCGTCTTCCAGGCAGATAAGATGATCCGGGGTAATGGATTTCCGCACATTGACCGCCGGCTGCGGGTCTTGCGGCGCGTCCTTGGGATTGCCGCCGCCGACAGTGGCCGCAAGCGCGTGATAAACCTCGCCGATGAGTTTCGGCAATTCGCCTCGCGGAACCGGATTATTGCCCACATAGGCCGAGACAATTTCCGCTGCAAGTTCCGCCAGTTGGTTTGTGTTGTCCATCGCTCTTCCCCCTCAAAGGCACGATATACTACGAAAAACCCGCCTTGAACAAGCAAAACGGCCAGTCAACCAGCAATTCGTATCACGAATACACGAAACCGGTGGGCGTATTATTCAGTTTTGCGGGGCGTAGGGACCGGATTTCTGCACGAACCAGTCCCAATAGGTCAGCAGAATGCGCGCCTTGTTGAAGGACAGTGTGTCGAAAATACTTTCAAGTTCGGCAACATTTCTATCGGCGCGCAGAATCTGGCTGCCGGAATGCTTGAAGCGCTCCATGGCTTCGGCGAAATTGGCGCGCGGGTAGCCTAGCGCCTTGAGAAGGACGGAGACCGGTTCGCCATGCGGATCGGCAAGGATGCGCGATGCCGTCTCCTGGCAGATGCCGCCGATTTCGGCCAGTATGCGCGCCGCCTCTTCGATTTCTCCGCGAGCGGCGTTATCGACGACGGACTCGAGCAATTCCCTGGCGGGAAATTTGGTTTCACCGCCGTCCTGGGCGCCGAGTGTGATCTTGAGTATCTTGCTTAGCATTTCGGAGTCGGTGAGAAAGCGCGAGAGGATGAAGCGCCGGAGTTCCTGCGGCACGAACCAGAAAAGTTCGAAGGCAACAGGCGCCGGCAGGTCGGCGCGGGTGGTGAGCGGCGCCAGCAACGCGTGATGGCGGCTTGCCTCGCCGGCCAGGCGATAAAAGGCCTCATGCGAAAACGCGGCGCCGGGATTGCGGATCAAGGTGAGAAGTGTCGACGGATCGCCGGTGGCGATCAGATGATCGGCGAGCACCGGAGAAAGGACGCGGCGGCGCGCCATCATGCGGCGTTTGGTCGAATCGCCTTCCGATGCCGCGGCCATCAGATCCTGATCGGTAATGTGCATGCAACGTTCAAGCAGCGGGGCCACCACTTCGGCGCGGGGATCGCGGATCAGCTTGGCCACGAGAAGTGCCGGCGGCGCCTCCATAATGGCGATGCGCTCGGTTACCATGATGAGTTGCCTGACCGGGACGCGGGGCACCATGCGGAGCAGCGTATCGGCCGCGAGTGCGCGCTCCTGCGGCAGCGCCGATGCCCCCGACGACATCATGTCGAGAAGCGAAAGCGCCAGATCGCCCGAATCCTCGTCTGCTTCCGGCGTCTCGGCAGGCTGGGGCGCGAGGCGGATCGCATCCTTGACGGTTTTCGAGAAAGGATCGGGTTCATCGGACTGCTTGCGCAACAAGGCGGTCGAGGAGCCCAGCTTGTCCGCCAATGTTTCCGTTATATCCTGCGGCTCTTCGATCACCGTCGGCGGCTCGATCATGGGTGCGGCAACCGGCGCCATCTCCGGCGAAATGTCCATGGGTTGCGGCACGGACCCAAGAGCTTCCTCGCCGTTCCCGCCTTCTTCGATCAGGGCGGCAATCTCGCGCAGGAAGGCGGCGCGCTCGGCACCGGTCGGTTTTGCATAGATGGCCTCGGTCACCGTCTGCAACATGGCGTCGACGACGCGCTCCGCCAGAGGAAGCAAGGGAGGGCGCGCGTCCACCGGTTCCGGCAGCGTCTCCCCGGCTTGTGGCGCCACCTCAAGCTCGGCACTTTGCGGTGCGTCATCGGGGATTTCGGCCACGGGATCGGCTGGAGATGAAAAGTCTTCCGGAGGCCAGAGCGGCGCAAAGTCCGATGCGGCGGCTTCCGCAAGAAGGACTTCCCCCACCGGATCAGGAAGGAAAGGTTCGGATGCCTCGGCCTCCGGTTCGGCAACCATCACTTCGGGGATTTGCGGCACCGGCCAGAACGTCTCCAGCGCAGGCGGCGGTTCGGATACCGGAACGGCATGACCGGGGGAAAGCCTGGTCCCCTTCAGGCGAGCGGTGAGAAGCCGGAATGATTCCGCGGTGATGCGGCGGTGCCCTTCGCGCGGGCCCTCCTGCCTGCCATCCAAGCCAGCTCCCATATTCGCGGAATCGTGGACCATTATTGCTTGCAACCGCCCTCTCCAACCTCGCAGAAAAGACCGGGAAGGCTGTAAAACTGCTTAAATTGAAGGGAACACCCCCACTTGGGGTAGCTTTGGCTGAGGCTATGGTTAACCAACGGTAAAATCGGGCACAAAAGCGTGAGCGCGACACCGCTTCACAACGGAACTCCGATCCCCCATCTTAACGCGGCATCACAAGGAATTACAGCCATGGACACCAAAATCGCCAAGACGGACGCGGAATGGCGGGCAGAGCTTTCGCCCGAGGCTTACCGCATCATGCGCGGGCACGGAACCGAACGGGCTTTCAGCAGCGAGTTGAACCAAGAGAAAAGCCCCGGCATGTTCGTGTGCGCGGGATGCGGCAAGGAACTCTTTCCCTCCTCCACCAAATTCGACTCCGGCACCGGCTGGCCCAGTTTCTATGCGCCGGCAGCAAAGGATGCGGTGGCCGAGAAGGTGGACCGTTCCTGGTTCCAGCAGCGCACCGAGGTTCATTGCGATTCCTGCGGCGGGCATCTCGGCCATGTGTTTCCGGATGGGCCGAAGCCTACGGGCCTGCGCTATTGCATCAATGGATGCGCGCTGGATTTCAAACCGGACAAAGCCTGATTCATGGCAAAACAGAAAGTAACGCCGCCACGGGCGGAGAAGCGTCCCCATGCCGAAACCTGGCATGGCTATGAAAAACGCGACGACTACCGCTGGCTGAAGGCCGCGAACTGGCAGGAGGCGATGCACGATCCTTCGCTGCTGCCGCAAGACATTCGCGCCTACCTCGAAAGCGAGAATGCCTACCATGAAGCGGTGATGGCCGGCACCGTGGCGATGCAGGAAAAGCTCTTCAATGAAACGAAAGGCCGTATCAAGGAAGACGATTCCTCGGTGCCGGCGCCAGATGGTCCGTATACATATTATTCTTCCTATGTAACCGGCGGCCAGCATCCCCGCTATGCCCGCAAAAGCCGCGACATGTCCGGGCCGGAGCAGCTCCTGCTCGATGGTAATGAACTCGCCGCTGCCCACGACTATTTCCACTTCGGGGGCATCGCCATGTCGCCCGACCATACGCTCGCCGCCTGGGCCTTCGATGACAAGGGCTCGGAGTTCTATGAACTGCGGGTACGCGATGCGGGCACGGGCAAGGACCACGGCGATATGCTGCACAATACCGCGGGCGGCGCCACCTGGGCCGCCGACGGCAAGAGCTTTTTCTATACGTTGCAGGACGGCAATCATCGGCCGCTCAAGACATTTCATCATATCCTGGGCCAACCGCAATCGGCGGACCGCCTCGTTTATGAAGAAAAAGACACCGGCATGTTCACCGGCGCGGGAAAGACCCATTCGGATGCCTTCATCACCATCGATATCCACGATCACGATACCTCCGAGATCTGGATCGTCGATGCGGCGCGGCCCAACGAGGCGCCGAAGCCGATCGCGGCGCGGGTGAGAGGCATCGAATACGATCTGGAACACTGGAACGACCGCTTCATCATCAAAACCAATCGCGGCGATGCCGAAGACTACAAGATCGTGACGGCGCCGGTTGCCGATCCGCGCCCTGAAAACTGGACCGATCTCGTGGCCCACCGGCCGGGCTGCCTTATCGTCGGCATGGTGGTGCTGAAGAACTGGCTCATCCGCATGGAACGCGAGAATGCGCTGCCGCGCATTGTGGTGCGCGGCATGGACACGGGCGAGGAACATCGAATCGCCTTCGACGAAGAAGCCTATTCCCTCGGCTTTGGCGAGATGCGCGAATACGACACCGACACGCTGCGCTTCACCTACTCCTCGATGACGACGCCGGCACAGGTGTTCGATTACAATATGCGCGATCGCACGCGCGCGTTGCGTAAAACGCAGGAAGTACCTAGCGGCCACCATCCGGCGGATTATGTAACGAAGCGCATCCTGGCCAAAGCCCATGACGGCGAAGAAATTCCCCTCACCCTGCTTTACCGCAAAACCACGAAGCTCGACGGATCGGCGCCTTTGTGGCTTTATGGTTATGGCTCCTATGGCATTTCAATCCCGGCCGGTTTCAACACCAACATCCTGTCGCTGGTGGACCGCGGTTTCATTTATGCCATCGCGCATATCCGCGGGGGCCAGGAAAAGGGGCGGCGCTGGTACAAAACCGGCAGGCTCGACAAGAAGACCAACACCTTCCGGGATTTCATTTCCTGCGCTGAGCATTTGATTGGGGCCGGCCTGACGCGCAAAGGCAATATCGTGGCGCAGGGCGGCAGTGCCGGCGGCATGCTGATGGGAGCCGTGGCCAACATGGCGCCGGAACTGTTCCGGGCCATCGTGGCGGAAGTGCCGTTCGTCGACGTTTTGACGACCATGCTCGACGACACGCTGCCGCTGACGCCGCCGGAATGGCCGGAATGGGGCAATCCGATCAAGGACAAGAAAGTGTATGAAACCATCGCGGCCTATTCGCCCTATGACCGCATCGAGGCCAAGGCCTATCCGCATATCCTGGCGGTCGGCGGCCTCACCGACCCCCGCGTGACCTATTGGGAACCGGCAAAATGGGTGGCGAAGCTCCGTGAACTGAAGACCGACGGCAACCTCCTGCTGCTCAAGACCAACATGGGAGCCGGCCACGGCGGCGCCTCGGGGCGCTTCGACCGGCTCAAGGAAGTGGCGTTTGTCTATGCCTTCGGGATGAAGGTTTCGGGGATGGTTTGAACGCCCGCGCTGGTTCGCCAAACCTACATTATTAACTTTAAAAAAACTATCATTTGGCTCTTTAAATGATACTTATTATGCTATAAAGTATCATTTGATTGGACAAATGATACTTGGGAAGGGCGGCAATGGACCTCCAAGCGTTCAAGAAACCATCCGGCGAAATCGTTACAACCATAGAGGGATATCAGGCATTTGTGCCAAGCCCGTTACCGCCGAAGCTCGATCTGGTTCGTCTTACCGCACCTCTTGTCAGGACAATGCAGAAAGTAGCCGAACTCAAAGGGGCATCGCGGCGGCTACCCAATCCACACATCCTAATTCCGCCGCTCCAAAGGCGCGAAGCGCTCACCTCCTCCGCAATGGAAGGAACCTACACGACAGTCGATGAGCTGGTTCTCGAAGAGGCTGGGCTTGCCACAGGCCACGGTGACGACAGGCGTGAGGTTTTCAATTACATCGTCGCGCTTCAGACATCGCTTGAACGGATGAAGCAAATTCCGATCTCGCATCGCCTCATAAAGGAAGCCCACGCAAAACTGCTCCGGGGGCTCAGTGACCAGCGAGGCGCCAACAAGAGGCCCGGCGAATACAAGCAAGTTCAAAATATGATCGGCGGCAAAACACCACAACTGGCGAGGTTCGTTCCTCCACCACCCGCGCAAGCCCAAAGCGCGATGGATTCACTGGAAGTTTACATAAACAGGCCAAACCCCGAACCATCCTCGCAACTCATTGACCTGGCAATTGTCCACTATCAGTTTGAAACGATCCACCCGTTCAGCGATGGCAATGGGCGTATCGGGCGTATGTTGACCACGCTCATGGCCGTGCAATCGGGCCTGCTCGATTTGCCAGTTCTCTATGTCAGTAATGCGCTTGAAGGCAAGAAGGACGAGTACATCGATCTGCTGTTTGCCGTCTCGGCGAAATCCGAATGGGAAAACTGGATCATCTTTTTTCTCGATATCATCGCCGAAAGCTGTTCCGAAACAATCGCCACAATCGACCGCCTCATCGCCCTGCATGCGGGCTACCGCAAGCAAGCGCCAAAAATCGGCCGCTCGGCAAATCTCCTTGAAATCATCGATCAACTCTTCAATACGCCCATACTCACAATTCCCAACGTCCAAAAGCAACTGAATGTCAGTCATCGCGCGGCTTTGCTCATGGTGGAAAAACTGGTTTCCGCCGGAGTGCTTCGCGAAATTCCAAGACGCCACCCCAGACTTTTCACCGCTCCCGAAATTATCGCTGTTTCCAATCGCAAATAATGCATGGCGATATGGCGTTTCGCCTGATTGACAGGGAGCATTTCCCGCGCTCTTAAAGAGCCTCACGATGGGAGCAACGAATGGCCGCCGCTGAATTTAATTGGGAAGACCCGCTCGATCTCGAAAGCGGCCTCACGCAAGACGAGCGCATGATCCGCGATTCCGCGCGGGCATTTTGCCAGGACAAGCTCAGCCCCCGCATCAAGCAGGCCTTCCGGGAAGAAAAATTCGATCGCGAGATCATGAACGAGCTGGGCGAAATGGGTTTCCTCGGCGTGATGACGCCGGAGGCCCATGGCGGATCGGGGCTGGGTTATGTGGCCTATGGCCTCGTGGCGCGGGAGGTCGAACGTATCGATTCCGGCTACCGCTCGGCCATGAGCGTGCAAAACTCGCTGGTCATGCATCCGATCGAAGCCTATGGCACGGAAGCGCAGAAGAAGAAATTTCTACCCAAGCTCGCAACCGGCGCGCTGGTGGGCTGCTTCGGATTAACCGAACCCGATGCCGGTTCCGATCCCGGCGGCATGAAGACCAGGGCCAAGCGGGTGGGCGGCGGCTTCGTGCTCAACGGTTCGAAGACGTGGATTTCCAATTCGCCCATCGCCGATGTGGCGGTGGTGTGGGCCAAATTGGAAGACGAAGGCATTCACGGCTTCCTGGTGGAGCGCGGCGCACGCGGCTTCTCAACTCCCGTCATTGAAGGCAAGTTCAGCCTCCGGGCTTCGATCACCGGCGAGATCGTGCTCGACAATGTCGAGGTTTCCGAAGATGCCCTGCTCCCCAAGGCCAAGGGACTAGGTGGTCCTTTCGGCTGCCTCAACAAGGCGCGCTATGGCATCGCCTGGGGCGTCATGGGGGCTGCGGAGGATTGCTGGCACCGGGCGCGGAGTTACACGCTCGACCGCAAGCAATTCGGCAAGCCCCTTGCCGCCAATCAACTGATCCAGAAGAAGCTCGCCGACATGCAAACGGAAATCGCGCTCGGCCTCGCCGGCTGCCTGGCGCTCGGGCGCGCGCTGGAGCGGGGAACCGCGGCACCGCCCGCCGTCTCGCTGATGAAGCGCAATAATTGCGGCAAGGCGCTCGACATCGCGCGCGTGGCTCGTGACATGCACGGCGCCAACGGCATCTCGGATGAGTATCATGTGATCCGCCACATGGTGAACCTCGAAACGGTGAGCACCTATGAGGGAACGAGCGATGTGCATGCGCTGATCCTGGGCCGCGCGCAGACGGGTATTCAGGCGTTTCAGTGAGCTTCGGCATCGCCACTGCGACAGCTTCGGCAGCTATCCCGCGGACGATCCCCACAGCGTGTTCATGGAAAAGAGATTATAGGGAGCGGGTTCCTTGCGTGTTCCCACGGGACGCATTAGATAGGGCACCCCGACAATGGAGGAATGACGATGGCCCTGGAACTGCCCGCCCTGCCCTATGCCTATGACGCACTCGGCCCCTATATGTCGAAGGAAACCCTCGAGTTCCATCACGACAAGCATCATCAGGCTTATGTGACCAATGGCAACAATTTATTGAAAGACAGCCCCCTTGCCACGAAATCCATCGAGGATATCTGCAAGGCGGCCTTCGCCGAGAAAATCCCTGGCCTCGTCAACAATGTGGGCC
>JBOHKD010000049.1:0-8150 GCA_050728895.1 Aestuariivirga sp. | reverse complement strand
GGCCCGAGTGGCTCGACCGCAGGCAAGCGGCTCGGCCCGGTATCTGCGGGCGCCGGCGACGGGCTCAAACTGGCGGCGGCGACAGGACAAAAAGCGCCCGTGCGTATTCTGTCTTGGAGCTGTTGCGGAATGTATGCCGTCTGCGGGGGTCAAAGGTCATGGCATCACCTTCCTCGAGCCTTACTTCGTCGCTCTCCACCAGGATCGTCACGCTGCCCGTGAGAATGAAGACGAATTCCTCTTCGGAGTGCAAGCTGTACAGCGCATCTCCGCCACCGCCCCCAGGTTCTATGTCGGAGATAAGCACCTGCACTCTCGCGGCACTGGTTGGGCTGAGGAGATGGTCGGAGACCCCAAAGCCGCCAAATTTTATGGATGTGCGCTTATCGGCGCGGATGATTGCCGAAACCGTGGACCTGAAAAGGCTCCCGATAGGCAAACCGAGCACATCGCAGAGTTTGACAAGTGTTGCTACCGAAGGCGACGCGCCTTGTCGCGCTCGACATCACTGAGGAAGCCCTTGGTGATCTCCGCTGCGGTCGCCTCAAACGCGCGCATAGGGTTCAGAGGCGGTAGTCGACGGGCAAACCAACAATCCCTATAAAGTTTTTCTTACATGAACAGTGAAATATTTGTCGCTTGTAGTCAATTTTTCTATCTTTTATCGTTCAACCTGATCCAAATTGCAACGATCAAAGGGAAGGGTTGTCATGACGCAATCTCGTGTGCGCTAGAGTTCTATCTTAGCGAATTTTGTCGACTATCACCGAACATTTTGATGTTCAAGCCTACAGTCACATCCACCGGGAGGGAACCATGAGAATCTCTGACAAACGACATTTGACAATTGGCGTATCACTCGCTCTGGCGCTCGGTGCCGCGCCAGCCCTGTCGCAACAGGCCGACAAACCCTCCTTCGTCGCCGATGGTGCGTTGTCCGTCTGCGTGGACCCGACTTTCCCCCCCATGGAGTTCATGGAAAGCGTAGATGCCAAGGCGCCGGTCGGCGTCGATATCGATATGGCGAAAGCGCTTGCCGAGGTATGGGGAGTCGAAGCAAGGTTCATAACGATGGACTTCAATGGACTTCTGCCAAGTCTCGCGGCTGCGCGGTGCGATGCTGTGATTAGCGGCACCCTTCTGAAGGAGGAGCGGCTAAAGGATTTTGATGGCATCGCCTACCTGAACACATTCAGCGTCATCGTTGGCAAAGCCGGTTCTGCATCACTCTCGAGTCTGGACGATCTGGCGGGCAAGTCGATCGCCGTGCAATCGGGGACAACCTATCTTGATCTCATGCAGAAAAATAACGAAGCCCTGGCCGCGAAGAAGCTTCCGCTGGCCAACATCCAACAATATCCGAAGCAGACCGACGCCATCCAGCAAGTGCTGGTCGGACGCGTTGACGGAGTTCTGAGCCAGGACACAGAGATTGCTTATCGGGAGGTGCAGAATCCGGGGCAGTTCGCCGTTATCTTCACGATTCCTCCAACGAGCTTTGAGCCCTACGCAGCCTATATTCGCAAGGATGAAAAGGACAAGGCGGCATTCGTCGCGTCGGTCGGTTCTCTCCTTACTTCCGGCAAGCTCCGCGCCATTGTCGATGAGTGGAAACTGTCGCCGCAGCAGTTGGACGGGATCGGGAACTGAACTTCGATTTTGCTACATTCTGGGCGGCTCTCACCTCCTTTGCGTACTTGCAAGGGGCGGTGATCACGATCGGTCTGGCCATTGTCGCGCATGCGGTGGCCATCCTGATCTCGCTTCCAATGGCAGTTGTCCTGAATGGCCGTCCGTCCATCTTGCGCAGCGCCGTCAGCGCCTATGTCGGCTTCTTCCGTGCGGTTCCTACCCTTCTGCAACTCCTATTCGTGTGGAATGCGCTACCGCAATTCTTTCCCGTTTTTCGGGAAGAGTGGTTTACACCGTTCCTTGCAGCGTGGATCGCACTGTCACTCAATGAATCGGCATACCAAGTCGAGATCAACCGGGCGGCGCTGGGGGCGATTGATCCCGGCCAGACTGCCGCGGGCGAGGCGCTTGGTCTGACGCGCCTTCACATCTACCGCTATGTTGTTCTGCCGCAAGCGGTTCGCGTCGCCATTCCACCCAGCGTCAATGAATTTATCACCCTTCTTAAGGTGACGTCGCTCGCTTCTGTCATTTCGCTGCAGGAGCTGATGACCATCACCCAAGTGGCCGTCTCCCGGACCTTTCAGTTCACCGAGCTTTATTCGGCGGCACTCATTTACTACCTGGTGATGGTCTATGGCCTTATGGCCATCCAGCACAAAGTCGAGAACCGTTTTTCCTGGGCCAATCGCTCGACCGCAGTGATGCGCGTCGAAGCTGATCCGCTTCGACACTAGGTGCCAGCCATGGGAATGATCGATTTCACCAATGTTTCGTTGCGGTTTGGCACGTTTCAAGCGCTTCACAACATCACTTTCTCGGTTTCCGAAGGGGAGAAGGTGGTCATTTGCGGGCCGTCGGGATCGGGCAAGTCAACCCTCATTCGCTGCATCAATCAGCTCGAACGGCACGATGAAGGCAACATCTCCGTCACTGGCACGGAGGTCAACGCCTCTGTCGGCGCCAAACTCAAAGTCCGGCGCGATGTCGGGATGGTTTTCCAACAGTTCAATCTGTTCCCTCACTTGACCGTTCTGGAGAATTGCATCCTTGCACCGAAGCTTGCCCTTGAGTTGAGCGACACTGAGGCGCGAAACCGCGCTAGGCAATATCTTGACCGGGTGCATATCCTCGATCAGGCCAACAAGTATCCGATCCAATTGTCTGGCGGTCAGCAACAGCGTGTGGCGATTGCCAGGGCGCTGTGCATGCAGCCCAAGGTCATGCTGTTCGATGAACCAACGTCAGCCCTCGACCCCGAAATGATCGGCGAAGTGCTCGAGGTGATAATGGAACTCGCGCGATCAGGCATGACTATGGTTTGCGTCACCCATGAAATGGGATTTGCACGCCGTGTTGCTGACCGAGTTGTCTTCATGGACCAGGGCAGGATTATCGAGGTTGCGAACCCTGCCGAATTCTTTGCTTCACCTAAGTCGGAGCGAGCAAGGCTCTTTTTGAGCCAGCTGATGTCGGCTGGCCACCCCGTGCCCAAAGAGATTCCACGGCCGGGTAATCACCTACGAGAACTGGATGCAAGACAGTGACCGAGGACGAATTGAAGGCTGCCAAGCAGGAGGTGGAGCGGTGGTACTGGTGGTGTGTCCGGCGTCAGCACCAGTGAGACAGAATTGGGCTAATTGAGAGAGGAGGTTTTCAAATAATGGGGTAGCACACTAAACACGGGGGCAACTCTGGGGGCAACTTGCGGGCATGTGGAAAAGAAAATCAGGTATTTATTGGGTTTCTATCCGTTGTTCGATCCCCCTCTGCCCACCTCAGCCGGTTGCTCTTTTCCCGGTTTGGCAAGCCGCGCCGGATTTCCGACCACGGTCGCCCCCGCCTCGACATCGCGAAAAACCACGGCACCGGCGGCAACCGTCGCATCTTCCCCAATCTTCACCGATGGTGCCACAACAGCTCCTGCCCCGATCATCACGCGCTTGCCGATCCGGCATTGGGAGGCAAGCGTGGCGCCGGGGCCAACAGTCGAGAAGGCCTCGATCACCGTGTGGTGTCCGACCGAAGCGGCGCGATTGACGATCACGAAATCGTCGAGTTCGGCCTCGGCCCCCAGTGTCACATTGGCGTTAATGAACAACCCCCGGCCGGCATATATCCCGCTCGGAACGACAGCGGTGGGATCGGCAATCGAGGCGAAGCGAATAAACCCCAAGGACAATGCCCGCTGGTGCGCCGCTTCGCGGTGCTTTGGCGTCACTGGACAAAGCACAACGCTCAATTCGAGCAAAAGAGGCGAGATGTCCTCGGGATGGAGCACAATGGGGATGCCGCGCAATGACCACTGTGGCGGATTGGTCAGGACACCAGCGGTGACCTCGATCTCCAATCGCGCCAGCGTATCGATATAATCGGCCGCAAACGGGGACTCGATCCCGAATAGAACATGCGAAATGCTCTGCCTGCGTTTCACGGCCGATGCCGGCCAGATCGAAGGCGATTGCGGGCGGCGATATTTTCATCCATGTATTTCAAATGACTGATCCGAACACTTCGGCTGAAACTGGCACAATCCAGCAGTTTTATGAAGCGCTGTTGCGAACCGAAACCTATTCGGCGGAGAATCTGACCCGGTTCCAGGACAATGTCCTGAAAGACTTGTTGCCGTTTGTGGCCAGGCATGTGCCGTTCTATCGCGGCAGACTGGCGCCAGTCCTTGGCGCGGACGGCAGCTTCAATCCGGAGAACTGGGCGAAACTTCCGATTCTGAGGGCTGCGGAACTGCGTAACAACCCTCACGCTTTCCGTCCAATCGAACTCCCGGCTTCTCACGGCAAAGCCGTACGTTATGTTTCGTCCGGCTCGACCGGCAAACCCACGGCTTTCTACCGTTCGGAACTGTCGGAGGTTGCGCAGAATGGCGCTTTTTACCGGTTTTACCGCGCCTTCGATCTCGATCCGGCACGGAACATGGCCATGATCCGGGCATTCGATCCAGCACTGTCCCGTTTCAAACCTGTGTTTTCGGACAGTTCAAAAGTCCCTTGGACGGCGCCATGGTTTGCCAAAGGAGATGCGGGGCAAATTCACATCCTTACGGTTTTCACGCCCATAGCCCGGCAGGTCGAATGGCTGAACGGACTGGGCGCAATCTATCTCAACACGTTTCCCTCCAATGCCCTGGCAATCGCCCGCCATGTGGCGGGGAATCCAGGGACGAAGCCGCAACTGCTTGCCATTCTTACAATAGGCGAACCGTTGACGGAGGAAACTCGCCGCCAATGTGAGGAGCATCTCGGCTGTCGCTGTATCGACGTGTATTCGAGCGCCGAGTGCGGTCTCATCGCCTCTGACTGTCCGAGGGGCGCCGTGCAGCATGTTGAATCCGAGCTGTGCCGCGTTGAGATACTCGACCGTCGAGACAAGCCGGTGAAACAGGGGGAATGGGGCCGGCTGATTGTCACGCCACTTTACAATTTTGCAATGCCGCTAATCCGCTACGACGCAGGCGACCTCGTTCGTGTTGCCGCGCCATGCGATTGCGGGCGCAATCAGCAGGCGATCGAACGGAGCGGCGGACGGCCTTCCAATATGTTCTACCGGCCGCGAAAAAAATGGTTCCGACCGGACCTGGACACAGCGATGATGGAAGGATTTCTCAGACGGAACAGGTGGCAACTCGTCCAGACCGGTGCTTCGGCCTTTGAACTCCGCCATATGCCCATCGGTACGGATATCGCTATTGACGTTCGCGGGTTTCGTGCCGTTCTCAAAAAAGCTTTGGGACCGGACGCATCCGTTCAAATCAAACCGGTAGCGGCACTTGGGCCCACATCGGCAGGCAAGTTTCTGGCAATCTCAAATCGCTTCAGTACCTGACGCGGATGCTGTTCTATTAAGGTTTCTGCAAGCCGCAGGTAACCGCAGGACCGTCGGCCGGCACCGGAACGCAAACGTCGGTAACCCTTGTCAGCAGATTGAAGAGATGACCCGGATCGTCTTCGCGTTGCCGCGCCTTCAAGCTCTTGTCGTCACCACCGAAATAGAAACGGAGGCCCCCCATCACTGAAACATAATCGTCCGAACCCACCATTCCGTCGACAAACACCGCCGCCGGCATGAACTCCGGCTGAAACTCGAATCCGATCGCACCGGCATCAATATCCAAAAAGCGGCGATAGCCGCCATAGAGCTTGAAATCCTCGCTGATGTAATAGGCCGCTTCAATCTGCGCCACTATGTCATCGCTGCCGAAATTCTGCGCACTTTCAAAACCGGCCATCGCACTCAGCGTAATATCGCCGAGATAAAGTTCGGCCTCGGGGCCGAAGCGGAAGATATCGTCGCCGTCCAGGTCGATATACTGCGCTTGAACACCCAACAAGTAGCTGGACGGATCGCGCATGAAGAAATGACCGCCCGCGCCAAAGAAACTGTCGCCGTCCAGATCGCCGCCGCCAAGGTCAATCTGGATGCCGAACAGGCAGCCGACCGGCAAGCTCAGCGACGCTACGCCCTGAAACCGGGCCCCGTCGCCCACTTCGTCCTCGTAAAATCCACCCGCGCCTTCAAGTTTGCCGTTGATAGCCGACACCGCCGGGATACAGCCCGGATCGACGTCAGCGGCAAGAGCGCCGGTCAGCATTATCCCGAAGCCGAAGCTACCCGTTACAATGGCACCAGCGAACTTATACGCGAAAGCTGTCATGACGATTCCCTGCGATTTTGCTTGTTATTGACTAGAGAATATACCGTTGGACCGCGTGCGGCAAGGCTTGCAGGGCACGGGAGCGGAGACCTTGCATATTTCGGCAAACGGTGCTGCCAATCGGCCACACCCAGCTAACCTGACCTTGGGTTATCCAATTAGCTCGACAAATCGGTTAACTTCGATCTCCGGCGTGGCGAAGGACAACACAAAGCGTACGAAAATCTCATCTTCCCTGATCGTGTCGCCGAGACTGTCGGGCATCCAGTCGAAAAACTTCACACCCGATGCCACCAGCCGGTCGTTCAGCGTCCGGGGCACAATGGCGAAGACCTCGTTGGCCTCCACCGGATAGGGAAGGCGCACGGAAGCAACCCGTCTTAGGGCTGCGGCCAGTTTTTGCGCCAGCCCATTCGCCCGGCGGGCATTTTCGAGCCAGAGATCATTGTCGAGATAAGCCAGCATCTGGGCGCCGAGATAGCGGCTCTTGGAGACGAGTTGCCCGGAGCGCATACGCCGGTAGGAAAAATCCTCCGCCAGCGCCAGATCGAAAAACACGGCCGCTTCCAGCATCATGGCGCCGTTTTTGGTGGCGCCAAAGGACATGACATCGACGCCGGATTTCCAGGTGAGTTCCGCAGGGGTGCAGCCGAGCCCCGCCACCGCATTGGCGAAGCGCGCGCCATCCATGTGCAGCTTCATTCCGCGCGGGCCGATGAGCGCCGATATGGCCTTGATCTCGCCGGGCGAATAGACGGTGCCGAGTTCCGTGACATTGGCGATGGAAATCCCGCAAGGCTTTGGATCGTGCTCGCCCCGGATGAAGCTTTTCAGCGTCTTGTCGATCATTACCGGCGTGATCTTGCCGTTCGCGCCATGAAGGCCGATGATCTTGGCGCCACCCGTGAAGAATTCCGGCGAATTGCATTCGTCGCAGGAAATATGCGCTTCCGCATGGCAGATGATGGCGCCATACCCCGGCGTAATCGAAGAGAGCGCCAGCCCGTTCGCCGCCGTTCCCGTCGTCACCAGAAAGGCCCGGACCTCTTTTTCAAAAACTTCCGAAAGTTTTTCTTCCGCCCGGCGCGAGAGATCATCGCCGCCATAGGACACGGCAGTGCCGGAGTTTGCTTCCGCGAGCGCGGCAAAAATGCGAGGGTGAACGCCATAGACGTTATCGGATGCAAAATTCATGGAAGCTCCTCGAGCGGGAGCCTTGTCTAACGCCTTGCAATGAGGTGGTCGAGAGAGATTTTCCCCGGCCCAAACTTGATTAACATCAATAGTGCTACCGCCCACTTGGCGTGCTCGAGATACGATCCGGGATAGACGAATATCTCGATCACCAGTGTCATGCCCAACAGGGCCAATGCCGAGAACCGGGTTGCGAGACCGATAAGCAGCAGTACCGGAAAAACATGTTCGGCCATTTGCGCCAGCAGCGCAGCGATCTCCGGCGGCAGCAGCGGCAACTTGTATTCCACCTGAAACAGGAACAGCGTCTTGTCGTTGACATGGAAGATGTTCCAGCCTTCGACCTTGGTGCGGCCCGAAGTCCAAAAAACCATGCCGATCACAAGCCGCCCGGCGAGCGCAAGCAGCGAATATGGAAACATTTCCATATACCCGATAAGGCGGAGAACCAGGCTGCTCATAAATGAATCTCCGTGACGAGTTGCGATACGATCAGTATTTGGAATTGCGTCTGTAGATCGAAATGCGGATCGGCACCGATAGCTTCGGCAAGCCCCTTGCCTTCCATTAGCGTAATGAGAAATTGGGCGGTCGCGGGATTGATAACATTCATCTGGACATCCATTTGATGCCGCCAAACCAGAACCGTTTGAGG
>JBOHKD010000048.1:0-8166 GCA_050728895.1 Aestuariivirga sp. | reverse complement strand
AGGAAGACCGTTGCGGCTGGGCCATGGAGTCGCTCAAGACTTCCATGCGCGGGGACGAGACGGCGTTTGGGTGCGAATACGATCTCGACGTCTTCAACATCGTCGCGGTTTCCAATTTCAACATGGGGGCGATGGAGAACAAGGGTCTCAATATCTTCAACGACAAATATATCCTGGCCCTGCCCTCAACCGCCACGGACACCGACTACGTCAATATCGAGGCGGTCATAGCACACGAGTATTTCCACAACTGGACGGGCAACCGCATCACCTGCCGCGACTGGTTTCAGCTTTGCCTGAAAGAGGGCCTGACGGTATTCCGCGATCAGGAGTTCACCTCGGACATACGCTCGCGCGCCGTCAAACGCATCACCGATGTCAAAACGCTCAGGGCGCGTCAGTTCCCCGAGGATGGCGGCCCTCTCGCCCATCCGGCGCGGCCCTCGTCCTATATCGAAATCAATAATTTCTACACGCCCACCGTCTACGAGAAAGGTGCTGAAATCTGCCGCATGCTGAAGACGCTCATCGGCGAGGCGGCGTTTCGCAAGGGCATGGACCTTTATTTCACCCGCCACGACGGCGAGGCGGCAACGGTTGAGGATTTCGTGCGCTCGATGGCCGATGCCTCGGGCCGCGATCTCGGGCAATTCTTCACCTGGTATGAACAGGCGGGAACGCCACAGCTCATCGCCCAAGGCCGCTATGATGCCTCCGCCCGCACATTCGATCTGATGATCGAACAGAAAACCTTGGCCACGCCGGGCCAGATGGAGAAACTGCCGCTGCATATTCCGCTCGCCCTCGGTCTGGTCGGCCCCGATGGGGTGGATATGCCGCTCGACCTCCACGGTGTGGGGGTTCTCAACTCGCCATTGATCGAGCTGACCGAGCCTCAAGCGACGTTTCGTTTCCGAAACGTTGCCCAAAAACCTGTTATTTCCATCAATCGAGCCTTCTCGGCCCCGGTTAATCTCACTCTCAACAATTCCGCTGAGGACCAGCTCTTTCTGATGGGCCATGACCGCGACAGCTTCAACCGTTGGGAAGCCGGCCAAACGCGGGGCCGCGAGTTGATCCTCGCAAGCCTGGGCGGAGGCCTGCCGCGCCAGGAGGTGGAAAGCTATGGCGCGGCCCTGGAGCGATTGCTCGCCGATCCATCGATTGACACCGCATTCAAGGCTTTGATGCTTGGCCTCCCCTCGGAGTCCGACATCGCCGCAGCCATTGGCGCCGAAGTCGATACCGATCAAGTGCTGGCCGCGCGCGATCGGGTGCGCGCCGCATTAGGCAGCCAGCTTGATGCCGTCTTGCGCGATATCTGGAAAACAACGGGAGAGATCGGCCCCTACCTGCCGGACCCTGCGGGAACGGCACGGCGGGCTTTGCGTTACGCTGCCTTGCAACTGGTTCTGCAAGGCAATCCCGGCCAAGGCGTTGCCATGGCGATGGCGGAACTTGCAAAGCCTCACAGCATGACGGCGGAAATCGGCGCGCTGTCGGCGCTCATTCAGATTGAAACGCCCGAACGAGAGACAGCACTTGAAAGCTTTTTCACCCGTCATGGCGCCGATCCGCTACTGGCCGACAAATGGTTCATGCTCCAGGCGCAGGTGAAGGATGCACAAGCCGCCGCGCGCGTCGAGCGGCTCCTCGCTCATTCCCACTTCACCTACGCCACGCCCAATCGCGTCTATGCGCTCATCGGCGGCTTCACCACAGGGAACGTGGCGGGTTTCAATGCTGCCGACGGCGAAGGCTACCGGGTGGTGGCCGATGCCGTGATCACGGTCGATGCCTTCAATCCGCAGGTAGCGGCCAGGCTTGCCACCGGCTTCCGCAGCTCCCGCATTCTCGAGGCCAAACGCCGGAACGCCGCCGAGACCCAATTACAGCGGATTCTTGCCACACCCACCCTGTCGCGGGACTGTTTCGAGATTGTGTCCCGTATCGTCAAGGGCTGAAGGACCAGCCCATAATTCGGCTGGACAAACCATTCCACATGCGAATCAATGGGGGTGATTCGGGACGCGCCCCTATCGTTCATTTCGGGTCCGCTATAGCAAGGCGGTTAGGCGCGAAATGGGGAAAATCATTGAGTAAAACCCAAATCGGGGAGCTGTTTTTCAAAGAGAGGTCGCTGCGGCTGCCATCGCCTCTGCCGCGGACCTTACGCCTTGCGATCCCGGAAAAATCCCTCCGGTTGATGATCATGGGGCTGATCGGCCTCTTCCTGGTGTCCCTCGGCACCTCGCTCTTCCTGCAACTCATGCAGAACCGCCAATCGCACTTGAACGAGCAAAACCGTCTCTCCGCGCTCTATGGCCGCATCATCGCCCAGAACATCCGCGTGGCCTATGAAACGCCCCTGGCGAGCGGCCATACGGCACCGCCGATGACCTCCGATCTGCTACAGCAATTGCTGCCCCCCGAGGCTCTCGGCGAAGCCCGCATGGTTGCGGTCGCGGATGCGAGCGGGAAATTGGTTGCGAGCCTTCCCGTTTCCGCGGGCCTGGAGGGCGGCGGCATCACGGATGTTCTTTCCACCTCCTTCGTGACCGGCATGGCGATGGACGCCTTGGGACCCACACCGCTTACACTTCGATCCGGCGAGGAAGCCTATGTGGGCATGCATGGCCTCGGTGCTTATCCGGGCAGTCTTATTGTGATCCAGCGCAAGCCCGATATTCTGGCCGCCTGGAGCGCCAGCGTCACTCGCGTCGAGATGCTGTTCGTCGTAACGCTGCTGGTGCTGATGATGCTGGGCGGCGCCTTCCATTGGCAAGCCGCGAGGGCGGCGGAGGCCGATGCGGTTCTCGCCGTTGCCACCACCCGCCTCGATACAGCACTCGACCGCGGCCAGTGCGGCATGTGGGACTGGGACATTTCCAGGGGCATGATCTTCTGGTCGAAGTCGATGTTCGAAATCCTCGGCCTGCCCGTCAAGGGCGACTTCCTCAATTTCAGCGAAGTGGCAAACCGTCTCCATCCCGACGACGCCCAGCTTGAGCAGATCATCGAGCTCCTGCTGCGGGGCGAACTCGCCGTCTTCGACCGGGAGTTTCGCATGCGCCACGAGGATGGCCATTGGGTGTGGCTCAGGGCCCGTGCCGCCCTGGCGCCCGGCGACACGGCGGACGAGCAGCATCTCATCGGCATCGTCTTCGATATCACCCAGCAGAAGCTCGCCGATCATCTCAACATGGAAGCCGAGCTTCGCCTCAAGGACGCGATCGAGAATATCTCCGAGGCCTTCGTTCTGTGGGATGCGGAAAACCGGCTGGTGCTGTGCAATTCCAAATACCAGCAGTTCCATTCCCTCCCCGCCTCCGCCTGCCAGCCCGGCACGCATTATGAAACCCTGACGAAGGCGGCGAAGGAGCCGGCCGTGCGTCAGCGCGTCCGCACCGCCAGCGGCGATTCACCCGGCGGCAAATCGTTCGAAGTGCAGCTAAGCGACCGGCGCTGGTTGCAAATCAACGAAAGGCGCACCAAGGACGGCGGCTTCGTTTCGGTGGGAACCGACATCACCGCCCTCAAGAAACAGGAAGAGCGTCTCTTGCTTTCCGAGCGCGAACTCATGGTGACGGTGCGCGACTTGCAAAAAGAACGCCTCCTCGCCGACCAGCAGGCTCAGCGCCTTGCCGATCTCGCCGATAAATATGCCCGCGAGAAAACCCGTGCCGAGACGGCAAACCGCTCCAAGTCGGAATTCCTCGCCAACATGAGCCATGAATTGCGCACACCGCTCAACGCCATCATCGGCTTCAGCGAGGTCATGCAGGAACAGATGTTCGGTCCGCTCGGCGCCGATAAATACAGCGAGTATTCCCGCGATATCCACCGCAGCGGGCAATTCCTGCTCGACGTTATCAACGACATTCTCGACATGTCGAAGATCGAGGCGGGGCGGGTGCAACTCGAAACCGAGGCTGGCCAGATCAACGGCATCTTCGACGAGATCATGCGCCTCGTTGGCCCCCGCGCGCTGGAAGGCAAGGTTGCGATCGAACGCGATTTTCCGAACTCAATCGAGATCGTGGCCGACAGGCGGGCCCTCAAACAGGTATTCATCAATCTTTTGTCGAATGCGGTGAAATTCACGCCCGAAGGCGGCAAGGTGAAAATCACCGCGACCGAAGGCGCCGATTGGGTCGCCATCCGCATTGTCGATACGGGCATCGGGATTCCCTCCCGCGACATCGACAAGCTGGGGCGTCCCTTTGAACAGGTCGAAAACCAATTCACCAAGACCAAGGGCGGTTCCGGCCTTGGTCTGGCGATATCCAAATCGCTGATCGAGCTGCATGGTGGCACGCTCGAAATCCGCAGTAATGTCGGTGCCGGTACCGAGGTCACGGTGCGCCTGCCGCGCAAGGCGGAAAGAACCGCGGCGGCGGCGTAACTTTAACAAACCTGTCATCGCCGGATTTATTCCGGCGACCCATCGTTCTACCTACGGCTGCATCACGCGCATGGCAAAATGGGTTGCCGGGACAAGCCCGGCAATGACAATCTATAATATTGGAGCAACAGGAAATTCTTGCAACCTACTTACGTCCACCCTTGGCCCGCTCGCGGATGCGTTGGGCCAGCCGGGTTCGCTCCTCGGGCGTTAGACCCCGGATGAATTCCATTGCCGCCGTGCCGCCGAGGGCAATTTGCGCCGCGCCATTGGCGTTGAATTGATTGAGCACGGCGCGGACGCGGGCTTCCTCGTAGGGTGCTGCATCAAGTGCATCGGCCAGGTCCCTGGCCACCTGGCGCGATTTCTGCTGGCCCTCGCGGAAGCGGTCACGAAATTCCCGAAGCTGGCCCAGAAGTTCCTCGCGGCGCGCGCGGTCAAGCCCGGCGAAGAATTTTCGCGGCACCAGTTGCAGATAACTCGTACTCGCCATGCGTTCGGTGGGCGGCCGGATAAAATGCCTGGTCGCCGCGGCAGCGCCGATCAAAAGATTGAGTGCCAGCGAAACGATCAGCAGTACATGCCACCAATTCCAGCGCCGCACGGCGGGGCTCCCATTCGAGGTTTCGGTCATGACAGCAGCTCCCCGGAATAGTCGGTGGCTTCGGTCACGCCGCTGAGATCGGTATCGTCGTCGCTTGCGGATACCACATCGCCCGTCACCATGGCGGGGAGGAAGGGATCGAGATCGCCCATGGCGCCGAGATAAATGCCGAGAGCCAATGAGGCGGCGAGCGGAAGTGCCGCGCTCCAGCGGGGCAAGGATTTGCGAGTGGCCGCGGACCCCGTTATCCGCGCCATGATCCGGTTTTCTCGATCGGCCGGAAATGCCGGGGCCGCCGCCAGATCGAGCAACGCATCGATGCGCCGGGCCTCGTCTATTTCATCGCGCATGGCGTCAAGATGCGGCAATAACAAATCGCGCTCGGCTTCCGGCCATCGCGCCGGATTGGCACCGTAGCTGGCAAGCACCTCTCTAAGCCTTCTTTCCATGTCATTCCTCATGTGGGCTCATCCTTCAAGCCATCCAGCAAATCGCGCCAGTTTGCCGAGAGGCTTTCCCTAAGGCTCCGCCTGGCGCGGGCCAGAAGGGATTCGACCGCCTCGATACTGGCCTCCATGATCCCCGCTGCCTCGATATTCGACAGCCCTTCATAATAGACCAGCGACAAAGCGAGGCGCTGGCGTTCCGGCAATGCGGCGATGCGGCGTTCGACTTCACGAGCCGCGGCCAGCCGGTCAATCCCCTGATCGGCAGGAGCCATGGGATCGGCCACCTCCGGTATCGTCTCAAGATCCGCGTGGACGCGCTTGCGGCCCCGGTCGATCACGGCATTGGAAGCAACGCGCATCAGCCAGCCTTTCAAGGCGCCAGCCTCGCGCACCTGCTGCGGGTTCCGCCAAAGCTTGAGGAAAGCCTCTTGCGCAATATCCCCGGTGTCGGCATGGCCGCCGGTCATGCGCGATGTCACGCGGTAAACCGGCTGGTAGTAACGGTTCACGATCTCTCCGAAAGCCACGGCATCACGGCGGGCGGCCCGGCCAAGAAGCTCGGCGTCGCCCTTCGATTGAAGGTCCGCCACCGGTTTCGCGGCTTTGCCCCCTTGCCATTTCACGCGGGCCGGCCGCTCCGGGATTCAATTGGCTTCGGCCTCCGGCTTCGGCAATTTTGCAATTCTGAAATCGCGGGCCTCCTCAAGGCTGACACCGCCATCCTTGTCGGCGTCGGCGCTATTGAACATGGCATCGACGAGCTTGTCGAGTTCGGCAAGCGTGATCACACCATTCTTGTCGCCATCCATGGCGCCCAGCATCTGGTTGCGCCGCTGCTCGAGACGCTTCTGCAGATAGGCGTCGATCTCGGCGGTGGAAATCTCGTTGTTCTTGTCGGCGTCGAGGCGGAGCAGGCGTTTCTCCGCCTTGGGTTTGATCTCCGCGAGCGTGATCTTGCCATTTGAATCCGTATCGATCTTGCCAAACACCTTGGGGTTGCGCGGGAACGAGGGTTCGACGGCGAGCGCCTGGCCGGCCAATAGCCCAGCTCCGGCGAGGGCCGCGATAACAATCATTTTGCGTGTCATGGGAGTTTCCTGTTGCTGTTGCGATAGGAAGACGGAGAACAAGGCATGAATCCGTCGCGCATTTCAGCCGCATGGTCCGATTTTTTCATCGAAGATGGCCGCGACCTGCGCTTGAGTATCATGAATGAAGGATTCCGCCGTGGCGATGTCCGGGCAAGCCGCGGCACTGGCGACAATGCGGTTCAGACCCGCAGGCGCGCCCGCCGGATCATAGGCGTGGGTAACGCAAAGCCTGAGAACCTGGGTCAGCCGGTGGTACAGGGTGCAGGCTTGGCGCAGGCATTCGCCTTCCCCAGCGGCAAGGCAGCCAGCCGCCACCAGCTTTTCCAAAGCACCCAGCGTGTTGGTATCGAGAACCGCCGGTTGGGCCGGTGCGTGGATCAATTGCAAGGTTTGGGCGATAAATTCGACCTCCACCAAACCGCCGCGCACCCGCTTGATGTCCCACAGGCCGGCATTGCCCTGCTCGGCAAGCATGAGCTTGCGCATGTCGAGAACATCGGCCCGCGTCGCCGCTGGGTCACGCTTCATGCAAAGGGCGCCGCGGATCGCCGCCTGCAGCTCCGACTGGAGGCCTTCATCTCCACATACTGGTCTTGCCCGCGTTAGCGCCAGTTTCTCCCAGGTCCAGGCTGAATCCCGATGATAGCTAAGGAAGCTATCGAGGCTTGCCGCCACCGGCCCCTTGCTGCCCGATGGCCTTAGCCGCATATCGGCCTCGTAGAGCGTGCCCTCGGCAGTAGGCGCTGTGATCGCGGCGATGAAGCGCTGGGTGAGCCGGGCGAAATACTGGCTGGCCGACACATCGGCGTCATAGACAAGGATCAGGTCGAGATCGGAGCCCGCCGTCATCTCGCGGCCGCCGAGCTTGCCCATGGCCAGAACAACGCTTCGCCCGCCCGCCGTGCCATGACGGCGCGCGGCATCGGCGCTCACCGCCCGATGCAGGCGGTCAAGCAACAATCCCGCCAGATCGGAGAAAGCCATTCCCGCATCCACGGCGCTAACGGTCTCCGACAGCACGCGCACGCCGATGCGGAATGCCTGTTCCTTCCCCAGTACGCGAGCCCGGTCCACCACCTCATCGAGCGGCGTTTCATCGGGAATGACGGAGGCGATATTGCACCGCAATTCCTCCGCCGAAGGCAAAGGACCGAAGAAACCGGGATCGAGCACCGCGTCGAGCACCTTGGGCCTCTGGCTCAATTGCTCGGCCAGGCGGGGCGCCGTACCGAGAATCGCCGTCAGCAGATCGAGGAGCCGGGGGTTGGCCTTCAGCAGCGAGAACAATTGCACCCCCGCCGGCAGCCCGCCGAGAAAGCGATCAAAGGCGAGAAAGGCCTGGTCGGCATCGCCGGTCCGCGCCAAGGCATTCAGCAACGCCGGCATCAATTCGGTCAGCAGCTCCTTGGCGCGGGCACTGCGGGTGGCGGCATAGCGCCCGAAATGCCAGCCCCGGATTGTCGCGGAAACCTCGCTGGCGCCACGGTAGCTCATGCGGGTTAGCGTCTCGATCGTTTCGGGATCGTCTTCGCCGCCGGTGAAGACAAGGCTGCCGGTATCGGTTCCCAGTTGCGCGGCATCCTCGAACAGCGCCGCATAGTGGCCTTGCACGCATTC